>DASTWV010000004.1 GCA_035765775.1 Actinomycetota bacterium
GGTGGTCGCCGATGCCTCCTCGAAGCCGTCGGCGTCGAGCGACGGGGCCCGGGACCCGCCCAGGAGGATGTGCTGGTCGGGGTTCTGCTGCACCAGCGTGCCGACGTCCCGGGGCACGGGCGCGCCGCTGCCATGCGCCGCCACCGTGGCCGGCCCAGGCGCACCCGCCCGGCCGGGGAGGTGCCACCCGGCGGAGACCACGAGGTGGTGCATCAACCCGGGTCGGGCGGCGGTGAGCAGCAGCCAGCCCCGCACCCCCCCGATGGGCAGCGGCTGGGCGACCGACCGGGCCAGCTTGGCTGCCCAGGGGCCGGCGGCATCCACCACGATCTCGGTGGTGATCACCCCGGCGTCGGTGGCCAACCCCCGCACCCGCCCCCCGGGAGCCAGCACCTGCTTCGCCTCGGTGTGGGTGGCCACCTCGGCCCCCGACGCCCGCGCCCGGTAGGCCAGGGCGAGGGTGAGCGCGGCGGGGTCCACCCGGTACCCGTCGCCGATCAGGTAGCCGCCGAGCACGCCCGGGCCGAGCGCCGGCTCCGCCGCCCGGGCCCCGGCGGCGTCGAGGTACTCCACCGGCCGCCCGCCGCGGGCAGCACCCGCCGCCTCCCGGCGGGCGGCCTCCCACTGGTGGTCCTGGGTCACGGCCACCAGCAGGCCCACCGGCTCGGCGTCGAGGCCGATACCGACTTGCGAGCTCTCGGCCGCCAACTCCCGGTAGCGGGCCATCGAGGCACCGGCCAGCGCCCGCAGGCCGGGGTCCTCCGGGGTGAAGATGAGGCCGTGGTTGCGCCCCGAGGCGCCGGCTGCGATCGGGCCCCGCTCCACCAGCACCACGGCGGCGCCGGCCCGGGCCAGCTCGGCGGCGGTGGCGCAGCCGATGATGCCGCCCCCCACGACCACAACGTCGGCGGTCCCCTTCACCGGTGCGCTACCATCGAAATGCTGGAGGTATCCCCGTGCCCAGCGTTAGTCTCCGGAAGGCTCTGCCCCCGGACATGGTGGCCGTAGCTCAGCTGGTAGAGCGTCGGGTTGTGGTCCCGAAGGTCGCGGGTTCGAAACCCGTCGGTCACCCTCAGCACTCCGGCTTCACGCCGCTTCGGAGGCGGCGCTGTCGATCTCGCCCGCCAGCAGCGCGAAATCGGACTCCGGGATCTCGTGGACGTTGCCCTGGAACGCCAGGCGCCAGTGCTCGGCGGGCCACTTGGAGACGTAGGTCATCCGCCGGGCGACGCCCTCAGCGCCCACCCGGCGGTCCTTCGGCAGGACAACGTCCTTGGCGATCGGCACCCGCCACGGGTAGTCCTCGCCGTCCTTCTTGCCCACCCAGATGGGTTCGTGGTCCTCGAAGGCGGACCCGGTGATCGTGGCGTAGCCGGCGAAGGCCTGCTCGCCCGTGATGTACCAGGCGAACTTGTCCCCCGCTTCCATCCGCTCAGCCTTGCGCCGCTGGCGGCTCTTCATGCCCTGGATCGTGAACCCGAGGGCCTCGGTCTTGGCGAAGTTGTCGGGGCTCCCGACGATGATCCAGTAGCTCGGCATGGCTGACTCCCTTCGGGGTGGGCTCCGCATCCTACGCGGCCTGTACCATCCGGGCGTGCTCGAGGTCGATGACCTGACCCACCGCGTGAGCTTCACCGCACAGCGGGCGGCGCCGTCGTGGATCTCCGCCCGGGAGCGCGATGGCCGTGCCCCAGACCCGGTCAGAAGCGGCGGATCTCGGCGGCGGTGCCGACGACGATCAGGGGGTGGGCGGCGGGATCCAACAAGCGCAGGGTGGTGAGCAGCTGGGCGGGCGGGAGGCTGATGCACCCGGCGGTCGGACCGGCCACGTCGTCGTGCAGGAACACCGCCGAGCCCGCCCCCGGCACCGGTGGGTGGGCGTTGTAGTCCACGACCGCGAACGCCTGGTAGGCAACGGTTTGCTTCCAGAGGGCCTCGCTCCCGCCCCCGAAGGGTGGGGTCGTATCGCATGCGACATGCTCAAAGGTGTTGTAGGTCGCCGAGGCGGGATCTTCGTCCCACCAGTCGCCGCACACCAGCTGGTGGTAGCGGTACCGGACCCCGGGATCGGGGGCGATGCCGTACATGACCGCGCCGATGCCGTAGGCCCCGGTGGGCGTCGAGCCGTCGCCCTCGCGGTGGTGGTCCGAGACGCCGGTTTCCCCCAGCCGACCCGACCACGGGCCACCGGCCACGGTCCAGCACGCCCCGGACCGCTGCCAGAGCGTGACGGTCCCGGCGGTGGCGGCGTACGAGGGCGCCACGACGGTGACGAGCTGGGCCGCCCCGTGCGTGTCGGCCAGTTCGGAGGCCAGGCCCGCCGGGCACCCGGCGGGGGCGGTGGCCGGGGCGACCACGGTTGGGGCCGGGGAGGAGGACGACACCGCCGGTGCGCCGACCACGGGCGTGATCGGGGCCGGTGCCGACGGCGAGCCCGGACCGGGTGGCGCCCCCTGCGTGCCGCACGCGGCCAGAAGCACCGCGAGCGCCCCCCACAGCACGGCGCACTTCATCCGCCGACCCTATCCCGGTCGTAGGGTGAGGGCATGTGCCCGGCGGGCCGTGCCGTCGTATTCCTGGTCGTGGTGGCGCTGGCAGGCATCGGCTGCTCCCCAGCACGCCCTCGCCAATCGCTCCCTGCCCCGCCTCCGTCCGCGCCGGCGCCGCCCTCCCCGTCGGCCTCCCATTTGCCCTCCCCCCCGGCCAGTCCCACGCCCCCGGCCGCCTTCAGCGCCACCGTGTCCCAGGAGGACGCCAGCGACCTGGGAGCCACCTGGCACGCCGGCTGCCCGGTCGCGCCCGACCAGCTCAGCGGCATCACCCTCACCTACTGGGGCTTCGACAACCAGCCCCACGAGGGGCGCATCGTGGTGGCCACCTCGGTGGTGCCGGCGGTCGAGACGGTGTTCCGCACCCTGTATGGCGAGCGCTTCCCCATCCGCTCGATGCGCCCGGTGAGCGACTACGGCGGCAGCGACCCCGCCTCGACCGCCGCCGACAACACCGCCGGCTTCAACTGCCGGGATGCCGTCGCCGCCGGGCCGCCCACCTGGTCAGAGCACGCCTACGGGTTGGCCATCGACGTGAACACGGTGGAGAACCCGTACCTGGAGGGCGGCCAGGTCCAGCCCCCGAACGCCACCGCCTACGTCAACCGCTCCGACGTCCGCCCGGGCATGGCGGTGCCCGGGGGCGAGCTGGTGCGAGCGTTCGCGTCCATCGGGTGGGGCTGGGGCGGCAACTGGGCCGGCACGCCCGACTACCAGCACTTCAGCTCGACGGGCCACTGAGAGGGACAACCTCGATCGGGCATCGCGGACCAACGGCCGCGGCCAACCGTGCATCAGCGGTGAGCAGTGCCGCCCCGAGAGCTTCGGCGAGTGCCACGTACATAGCGTCCCATCCCCGTACCGTGTCCCGGAGTTCCCACGCCCGCCCGAGGAGAGCCCGGTGCCCGAACCGCTCCCCGGGCCAAGATTCCAATTCGTCGATCGCCTGCGTCGCGGCGGTGCGGTCAAGGTTGCCCCGGAGAAACTCCCGTCGTACGATCCCGAATACCTCCACATCGATGACGTGCGGAGCGGCCTGATCGGGATCGGCCCGCATGCGACGACCTATGGCCTCAGCCGCCGCCTCCCCGGCAAGGATCTCGAACAGGCACGACGCGTCCAGGACAAGCATCGGCGGTCACCCTTCCGGCCACGGGCCCCGATGCTCGTCCAGCGCCGCCAGGATCTCGGCCCGCCCGATTGACGACGACCTGGTGCGCGTCCGGCGAAGCCACTCCTGCATTGTCGGCCGAGAGGCGAGGCGCACTGCCTCCGCCCGCAGCAGCTCGGGAACGCTGACTCCGGCCTCGGCGGCGCGCCGGACCAGGGCGGCATAGACGTCGTCGTCGAGGTCCCGGATCTGGATGGTCTTGCCCACCATACGATTATGCCAGTCCATGGTGCATGACGACATGCACTATCGCATGTGCGCATGCGAAGTCCCTTCCAGGTACTGCGCCGGACGCGCACCGGCCCCGCCCTCCAGGGCGGGGCCGGCAAAAGGAACCTCTAGTGGAACGAGTCGCCGCAGGCGCAGGTGCCGTGCACGTTCGGGTTGTCGATCGAGAACCCGGACTGCTGCAGCGTCTCCAGCCAGTCGACCTTGCAGCCCCGCAGGTAGGGCGCCGACATGCGGTCCACCCGCACGGGCACACCTTCGATGATGTTGAGGTTGTCGCCCTCCATGGGGCGGTCGTCGAAGTACAGCGAGTAGCGCAGGCCTGAGCACCCACCGGGCTGGACGGCCACCCGCAGGAAGTACTCCGGATTGCCCTCCTGATCCAGGAGCTGGCGTACCTTCTTGGCTGCCGTCTCGGTGAGGTTGATCACCTGCGGCTGGGTCTCAATCGTCCCGGCTTCCAATTCTCGTCCTCCCGGCTCAAGTGCTTCCCGGCAGCTCCGGGGAAGCAAAGACGTTCGGTGCCTTTTCAGGATACCCCCTTTGGCGGGAGGCCCCGCGCGCCGAGATCGCCGCCGGGAACCCGGCAATCGCCCGGAATCAAGGGAATCAAAGTATTCATCCCCTGTTCCCGCAATGTTCCCGCAATGTTCACACAATGTCCGCAGAGCGTCACATACCCGCGCGAGCGTCCCGGCGGGGGGCCTCATTCGATCGCCGGAACCGGACCGCCACGGCCCAGACTCCGGCATCAGCGGAAAGGAGAGGCGATGCAAGGACGAGGAGGGCCACGATCGGGTCCGAAACCCCTAGGAGCTGCCTCCCCTCAATAGTATCCGGCCACCTACCCACCTTGGATACAGCGAGGAGCCTGTTTGTGCACCGGTAAACAGGATAATCCTGCTCAGCGATGCACAAATTTCCTATCGGGCCCCGTCCCGGTTTCGGAAGGGGGTAGCCCCCAGGTTCGGGCCACCGCCAGGTCGAGCTTGCCGGCGATGAGATCGGTCACCGCCTCCGGCCGTGCCCGGCGCTCAGTCCCCTTCGGCGGAGGACTCGGCCTTGAACCAGGCCTCCAGCTCCGCCGGGCTGGGGGCGTCCGGAACCGCCGGTTTCGACGCCCGCCGGCCCCGCATCCGCTCCGGGTACCCGACGATGGCGGCGTCGTAGAAGGGGATGCCCACCTTCTTGCAGAACTGCTCGGCCTTGCGCCGGTCGGAGATCGCCGCCCGGGCGTGCTCGCCGCCCCGGGCCACCAGGAGCAGGGTCTGGTCGTAGGTCGCCGTCTGCGGCTCCAGGTAGCCCTCGACCCCCTGGTGCGTGGCCGCGAACTCCTTGAGCTTCTCCAGCTCGTCGCGGCCAGGCTTTCCGAACTTCGGCATCGCAATATTTTGGCAGAAAAATGGGCCCTCATCGGGCACCCATTGGGTCTCCAGAGGGCCGAGCCGGGTGCTCAGGGGCGGCGCGTGGGCACGAACTTCATCCGGACGATGTCCGCCTCCGCCACGGCCACCAGGGAGCCGTCGCGCCGGCAGACGTGGAGGGTGCGGCCCCCCTCAGGCAACCGGGAGACCCGTTGCAGGACGCCGACCACCTCGCTGAAGGGGTGCCCGGCCTCGGCCTCCGCAGGGCCAAGCCGGTAGAGGATCGACAGCTTTTCGCCGAGGCGGGATTCGAGCGGACGTTGCCCTGTGTCCGCTATTTAGCCCCGCTCCTCGCTGGGCGCGAACGGGCTCTCGGAGGCACCACCGGAGGCATCGGGACGGGCGGCGAACCAATCCGTGGCCTTCTGGAGGAAGCTCTTCCACTCCGCCGGCACGTTGTCTCCCGGGTAGATGGCGTCCACCGGGCACGAGGGCAGGCAGGCATCGCAGTCCACGCACTCCGCAGCGTTGATGTACAGCTGGTCGTCCCCCTCGTAGATGCAATCGACGGGGCACTCGTCGACGCAGGCGCGGTCCTTCACGCCGTTGCAGGGCTCGCAAATCACGTACGTCATCGGCCTCTCAACCTCCCAATGCTGTGAGCCACCCCAAGGTGCCTGCTCCTGGGGCGCATTCTACTCAGAGCCCGTTGCCGACCGGTAGGCCATAGGATTGGCCCCGGTTCCCATGCTCGGCTGGAAAGTCATACCGCGGATCGGCATTGGCCCCGTGCAGTTCTCCCCGCACGGGGTCGGCATCGCGTTCGGGTGCCTCGTGGGGGCCTGGCTGCTGGCCCGCCGGTGCCGGGCCAACGGCATCGACGAGAACCATGCCTGGAACACCGCCGCCTGGGGCGTCGTCGGGGCGATCCTCGGTGCCCGCATCGCCTACGTCGTCGGGCACTTCAGCAGCTACACGTCCCCGGTGCAGTGGGTCGAGATCTGGAAGGGCGGGATCTCGTTGGTCGGGGGCCTGCTGGGGGGCACCCTGCTCGCCTGGCTCTACTTCCGGCGCAACAGCCTCGACTTCTGGGAGTTCGCCGATCTCGGCGCCCCGGGGCTGGCCATCGGCATCGCCCTGGGCCGCTCCGGCGACCTGGTGATCGGCGACCACCTGGGCAAGCCGACGCACTTCTTCCTGGGCTGGGTCTACAAGGGCGGGACGCTCATCTCGCCACCGCCGTGCCTGACCCCCTCCGGAGGGCACGTGTACCCCACGGCCTCGGGCTGCATCGTGCCGGGCATCGAGGTCTACCAGACCGCCCTGTACGACGCCCTGTGGTGCCTGTGCATCTTCGGCATCCTCAGCCTTCTCGGCCTCAAGCCCCGCAAGAAGGGCCTGCTCTTCTTGGTGTGGGCGGGGCTGTACGCCGCCGGCCGCATCGCCACCGACTTCCTCCGGGTGGACAAGCGATGGCTCGGCCTGGGACTCACCGGGAGCCAGATCACCTGCATCCTGGTGGTGGCCCTGGTGGGATTCCTCATCGTCCGCTACCAGGGGGCGCCCCCCGGCCGGAAGGGCCGGGCCGGCGCCCGGACGACCCGGATCGAGGCCACCCCCTTGCCCGCCGGCGGCTCTGACGTCCCCGCCGCCGAGTTGGAGCCGGTCGGGACGGTGCGGGTCCTGGTCGCCGATGATCCGGACCCCGAGGAGTCGCCGCCCGATAGCGACTCGTTGTTCCTGCCCGACGAGCCCGACCCGCCCCCAGCCGGCGACCCCCCGGAGACCGCCCCCGTCGAGGATTAGCTTCAGGCCGCACATCTCTGTGCTCCGCTGCTCATGGATGGCCCCTCTGCACCACGACTTCGATCCCAGCACATCTCTAGGCACATCTAGGGGTTGACATCGGTCTCGTCCCTCGCTAGCATGCCTCTTGTGATGCGCACCCATGCGAGATCAAGCACTACTTGCCGGTTCCTGCGGCTTGTTGCCATCTTGATACTCGAGGCTGCGTCGCTGCCCGCCTTCCTGCGGCTCGGGTCGCTCCCCTTCTTCATCACCCCCGGTCTGCGCATCGATGGGTGGGGCACCTGGCTGGCCACCTCACCGCCCGCCGATGCCGTGGCCGCGGTGCTCAGATTGGTCGCGGTGGGCCTGACCGGTTGGCTCCTGGCCGGCACCGCCCTCTACCTGACCGGCCGCCTGGCCCGGCTCCCGGGCCTCGTCCGGGCGGCCGGTTGGGCCACACCTCGGGGGCTGCGCCGGCTCGTGGACGCCGCCCTCACCGTGGCGGTGACTGCCACCGTCACAGGGGGCACGGCCTTTGCCGCCGGGCCACCCGCCCCCCCGCCCCCGGGGGTGGCAAGAGTCACCGCCACCGCCAGCCTCCGACCGCCCCTGCCCCGAACCAAAATCTCGTCTTCGACGGAGGTCCCCGCCCCCACTCCCGCCCCGACTCTGCCCCCGGCGGCATCCGGACCCCCGCAGGAGAAGAGCCCGGCACCGGCCGCTCCGCCCGGCCCGCACGTCGTCCTGCCGGGCGAGAGCCTGTGGAGCATCGCCGCCGTAACCCTCGCCGCCGGCCGAACCAGCGCCCCCTCGCCGCCGGGCCCGGAGCAGGTGGCCCGGTACTGGGTGGATGTCGTCGCCCGCAACCGGCCCCATCTCCGCTCCGGCAACCCGAACCTGATCTTCCCGGGCGAGCCGGTGACCCTGCCGCCGCTGCCCTGACCGACACCCTCAGGAGCCCCCGTGGACACCGCTTCTTCCTTCTCTTCCTTGCACGCGCCGGCTTTCTCGCCGCCCCAGCTCGCCCTCCTCCGGGTCCGGGTGGCTACGGGGATGCTGTGGGTGCTGATCGCGCTCGCCGCCTTGGGGGGCATCCGGGGCCTGGCCGCCCATCCCGCCCCGGGGACCCCGCCGCCCGCAGCCCCCGACGGGCTGGCCGGCTTTGCCGAGCTGTACGTGGCCGCCTACCTCGAGGCGGGTGCGGGCCAGGAGCCGGTGGTCGCCGCCTACTATCACGGGCCGCTGGACCTGTCGGGCGTCACCGCCGGCGCCCGGTACGTCGCCCGGGCGGCGACCGTTGCCACCCGGGAGCTGGCCCCGGGGTACTGGGCGGTCACCGTCGGGGCCGACGTCCTGGTCGCGGCCCCGGGCGGCTACCAGCCCGGGGGGACCCAGTACTACCGGGTGGCCATCCAGACCGCGCCCGCCGGCCTGGTCGCCACCACGCTGCCCGCCGCCGTGCCCGCTCCGGTTCCGGCCCCAGAACCCGCCCTCGCCGTCCCTGCCCTGCTCACCGGCACAGTCCCGGACCCGGTCCTCAGCGCCCGTATCACCACCTATCTCCAGGGCACCCTGGCCGTCACGGCCACGGTCGGCGCGCTGGCGCTCGCCCCGCCCACCGGCACGCACCGGCTGGCCGAGGCCCGGGTCACCGCCACCGATGCCCAGGGCATCCCGGTGCTCCTCGACTACACCGTCGAGCTCCGCCGCACGGCCGGCGCCTGGGCCGTCGCTGCCGTCCTGCCCGCACCCCCGCTCGCCGCAACCCAGCCCGACCGAGGTCCCGGCACCGGACCCGACAAGCAAGGAGGTACGCAGTGATCCCGTGGATGACCGGCAAGCTGGCCGAGATCCGCCAGCTCATCCAGGCAGGCCTCGTCGTGGCGGGGATCCTGTTCATCGGACACGTGTGGTGGAAGACCAAGGCGCTGGTCCCCACCATCGGGGCGGTGCTGCTGTCCGGGCTGGTGCTGTGGAGCACCGCCAACATCGAGTGGTTCCAGAACGAGATCGGCCAGGAGATGCACTCCCTGCCCGCCATCAGCGGGCGCACCGGGGGGAATGCCGGTGCCTGATGAGATCGCCTGCCGCTCCTACACCCACGCCCGGCGGTACCCGTGGGTGATCGGCTCGATCGGGGGCTGGCAGCTGCCCACCCAGTTGAGCCTGTCCCAGCTCGCCGCCATGGGACTCACCCTCCTGGTGCTGGTCCAGACCCGGGCACTGTGGGCGCACCTGCCCCGCATGGGGAACCTCCTGGTCGAGGTGTCCCTCCCGGCGGTTGCCGCCTGGGGTGCCCGGCACCTGCAGGTCGAGGGGCGCAGCCCGGTGCGGGCCCTCCTGGGCGCCCTCATGTACCTCAGCTTCCCCCGGGCGGGACGCATCCACGGACGGCCCCGGCGCAACCCCGGGCCGGTCCGCCTCACCGCCCGGCTGCCCGTCCAGCCCACCCTCCGGTAGGTCGTGCACCTCCCAGCCCGAGCCCTCGCCGGCAACCTGGTCTGGACCCGGTACGGCGGCGTGTGGGCGGTCTTTGCCGTGGAGCCGGCCGTCTATGCCTGGCTGTCCCGCCACGACCAGCTCGACCTCCACCGCCGCACCCGGGCGGCACTGGTGAGCACCGGCGGCGAGACGCTGCTGCTCTCGCTGTGCGCCCCGCTCGCCCCCGCCGAGCTCACCGCCCGGATGAGTGCGGGCGCCGTCCCCCTGGACGCCTGGCGCACCCTCTGCCGGCTGGCGGGCGAGGCGGCGTGCGACCTGGACCCAACCGAGCGCCACCTCTTCCTGGCGGCCGAGCTTCCCGCCGGGCCGGTGGCCTGGACCGCCCGGTCGGTGGCCGGTTCGACCATCGCCGGCTTCGCAGGCGCGTTCGGGCTCCCGCCCGGTCCGGTCCGGGCCGGAGAGCGGGCACGACGCGGCGAGCAGGCCGACCATCTCCGCCGGCGGCTGGAGCTCCTGCTCCCCGTGCGGCCCGCCACCGCGGGCGAGGTGGCGTGGATCTACCGGTCCGCCCTCCTCCGGGGCCTCGGCCAGCCGGCCCCGCAGCCCGATGTCCCCGCTGTGGGCGGCCCCGCCCTGGTTGCCCTGGCCGACGCCCTGCTCCAGGAGGGGGGCGACCCGGCGGACGTCGACCGCCCCCGTCACCGGCGCTACCTGCGGGTGGAGACCGAGGCCGGGGTGGCATACCAGGCCCTCCTCGCCCTGTCCGGGATGCCGCACCGCTTCACCTTCCCGGGGGGCGGCGGCGAATGGCTGGTGGCGGCCGAGCAGTGCCCGTTCCCGGTGGACTGGGGGGTGCGCATCCGGCCGGTGCCCAACCAGGCCGCCCAGGCTACGGCCCGCCGGCAGGCCCGCCAGCTGCGCAGCCAGGTGGGCGAGTACGCCGGCGACCCCGCCGGAGCGCCTCCCGGGCTGGCCGACGCCATCGACGACCTCGGCCACCTCCGGGCCGAGCTGGCTGCCAACCCGGCGGACGCCGAGTTGCGGGTGACCACCGCCTTCGCCGTGTCGGCGCCCACCCTGGCCCGCCTGGAGGAGCGGGCCGCCGCGCTGCAGGCCCGCTACGCCGCCGGCGAGTACCAGCTCCACCGCCCCACCGGCGGGCAGCTCGGCCTGCTCACCGCCCTCCTGCCCGGCTCGCCGCTCCGCACGCCGGCCACCGACTACGTCCACCACCTGCTGGCCGGCGACCTGGCAGCGGGCATGCCCTTCGGGGCAGCCGACCTCGGCGATCCCCAAGGCATGCTCCTCGGCTACTGCCCCGACGCCGGGACCTTCCGCCCGGTGCTGTTCGACCCCGCCTACGGGCCCTCGGTCAACCGCTCCGGTTCGCTGGGCGCGTTCGGGGCACTGGGCAGCGGCAAGAGCTACTTCGCCAAGCTCGCCGTCCACGCCACCCTCGCCCGGGGCGGCCAGGTGGTGGTGCTGGACCGCACCCCGTCGGCGGAGTACGCCCGGCTGGCCCCGGTGCTGCCCGGGCGGGCGCAGGTGGTGTCGCTCGCCCGTGCCGGGGGCGTCTGCCTGGACCCCCTCACCGCCTTCGCCGGCGAGGACCGGGTGAGCGTCACCCTCGCCTTCCTGACCCTGGTGACCGGGGCCGCCCCCGGCGGGCTGCAGGGCCTCGCCCTGGCCGAGGCGGTCGAGAAGGTGGCAGCCCGCCGGGACGGGAACCTGGACGGGGTCCTCGAGGAGCTGGAGCGGGCCGCCCCCGCCGACCCCCACGCCGAGCAGGCCTGGCGCATCCTCCGCCATGCCCGGCGCAACCCGTTGGCCCGCTTCGCCTTCGGCCCGGGCGACCCGGTGGCGCTCGACGCCGACTACCTCGTCTTCCACGCTCCCGGCCTCAGCCTGCCGGACCGGGAGGTCGCCCTCCGGGAACACCTCGCCCAGCATCTCCTACCGGACCAGGTGCTCTCCCAGGCCCTGCTCTACCTGGTGGCCGCGGTGGCCCGGGCGGTGGCCTTCGCCGACCCCCGGCGCTTCGGCGCCGCCCTGTTCGACGAGGCCTGGTGCCTGACCTCCTCGCTGCAGGGGCGGGCGCTCCTGCTCGACGGCATCCGGGACGGGCGCAAGCACAACGCCGCCATCTGGCTCCTGTCGCAGCACCCCGACGACCTGGGTGACGACCAGCTCGCCCACCTGCTCGGCCCCCGCTTCGCCTTCCGGCAGTCGGCGCAGGCCGCCCCGGCGGCGCTGCACTTTGTGGGCGTCGAGCCGAGCGACGAGGCCGTCGGCTTCCTGACCGCCGCCCCCGAAGGGGCCTGCTTCTTCCGGGACGTGCGGGACCGGGTGGGCCGGCTGCAGGTGCTGGCGTCGATGATCCCCGAGCTGCACGCCGCCTTCGACACCAACCCGGTTGCCCAGGTTCCTGCCGCCGGGCCGGGCGCCGCATGAGGGTGGGCCGCCACCGGGTCGCCGCCCGGGTCGCCGCCCGGGTCGCCGCTGGGATGGCCCTGGGGGTCGTGGCGCTGCTGGCGTTCCTCGCCGCCCCGGCGGGAGCCCAGACCCCGCCCGCCCCGGGCCCGGGCGGGTCGCTCATGGAGACGGTGATCCCGCAGCCGTCGTGCGGCCCGGCCGCCGTCTCCGCCACGGCGCTCCCCCTCAGCGACTACACCATCGACTACGACGAGGGCGGCTTCACCGCGGTGTCCCGCAAGGCGGTGGGGACCATGACGGAACTCACCTTCGCCACCGTCCGCTGGGTGGTCGGGGTCGGGATGTGGCTGGTGGGCTGGGCCTTCTCCTTCGGTGTCGCCAACCGGCTGGCGGCCCCGATGGCCACCGTGGCCGGCCGCTACCAGTCCGGCTTCTACGCCCCGCTGGTGGGTTCGGCCCTCTTCCTCTCCGCCGCCTACGGGGCGGTGCAGGTCTTCCGGGGGCGGCTGGGGCGGGGGGTCGGCGAGTTCGCCCTCTCGCTGCTGCTGGCCGCCGCCTTCGGGACCTGGTTCCTGGCCAGCCCCAAAGGCTTCCTGGACACCGCCTTCAGCACCACCGCCCACCTGGCGGGGTCGGTGGCCACGGTGGCCCTCGGCACTGCGCCGGGATGCCCTGCGTCCGGCGGCCCGGGATCCGGGAGCTTCACGCTGGGCGGCCTCGACGCCGCCGTGGCCCCGCTCACCGCCCAGGTCGAGCAGGCCTTCGTGCGGCGCCCCTATGAGCTGCTGGAGTGGGGCCAGCCCGTCCCGCCGGCGTGCAGCCGACCGGAGGACCTGATCCTGGCGGCGGGGCCGGGCGGCGACCGGGACACCATCGTCACCCTTATGGACACACCGGCCTGCCACGCCCTCTACGCCTTCAACCGGCAGCCCTCCACCGAGCGCCTCGGCGTCGCCGTGCTGGTGCTGGTGGCCGGCAGCATCCTGGTCGTCTCGCTGGGCATGGTCGCCGGCACGGTGGTGGTGGCGCAGGTGGTGGCAGTCGGCCTCATCGCCGTCATGCCCTTCGCCGCCCTGGGCGCCGCCCTGCCCCGCTCCGGGCGGGTGGTGCTGTGGGCGTGGGCCTTTGCGCTGCTGCGGGCCCTGGTGACTGTCGTGGTCATGGCCGCCTTCCTCACCTTCCTCCTGCTGGCGGCGGATGCCCTGTTGGGCTCCGGGCAGGGCCAGTCGCTGCTGGCGCAGATGGCGGTGCTCAACTTGGTGGCCGTCCTCGGCTTCACGCTGCGCCGCCGGGTGCTGCGCTCCGGCCAGCGGGCGGCGGCCACGCTGACCCGGCGGATCCCCACCTTCCAGGCCGGCCTGGCGGTCGCCGCCGGGGCCACGGTGCTGGACTCGGTGGCCCCCGGATTCGCCCGGGCAGCACGGGCTCCCGGCGTAGCAGCCGGCATGGGAGCCGCCGACCCGATGGCAGCGCAGGTCCGGGCAGCGGTGGAGCGGGCGAGGAGCGGAGCGACTGCGACGGAACTCACGCGAACCGCATGAATGTGCGGGGGGCGCTTAACCTGGTCGAGAAGAATGGCTGGCATCTGGTGAGAGTCAGCGGGAGCCATCGCCAGTACAAGCACGACCAAACTCCCGGGGCTGGTGACAATTGTCGGCAAACCAAAGGACACCTTGCACCCCAAGACGTTTGCGAGCATCCTGAGACAGGCTGGAATGAGGGAGCGCCAATGATCGGCCGGTACCTCGTCGTCATCGAGGGGAACGCATCCTCGAACTATTCGGCATACTCGCCCGACCTTCCGGGGGTCGTTGCGACCGGCCGAACACGTTCGGAGTGCGAGCGGCACATGCAGGAGGCCATCGCCTTCCACATCGAGGGTCTTCGTGCGGAAGGTCAACCCGTCCCGGCGCCCATCAGCACCGGCGTCTACGTCGACGCACCGTCCGCCCCGCAATGAACGACCGCCAGTACCTGGTCGTCATCGAGGAGGTCACCGTCGGACCGGTTGCTGAATAGTTCACCTATTTACGCATCAGCGCGCTCTGCCCACGGTTGACACCCCTCGGCTGACTTTCTACTATAAGGACCGACCAAATGATGTTTGGTCGGCTCCCGGGTCGCCCCGGGTCATGGCGTGCACGTCGGCGGGCCAACCCCCGGCGCAGATGTCACCTCCGGGGAGGGCCCTTGACCGTGCTCGAACGACGCCCCAGCGTGCCCAGCCGGCCCGCCCGTCCCGCCCGTCTCGCCACGGTGATCGTCGCCGCCGGGCTGGTGGCCGCCGGCTGCAGCTCCACCAAGAGCGCGGGCACCTCCCCCACGGCGTGCCCGTCGTCAACCCCTCCGGCCCTCAGCCCGGCCTGTGACACCAGCGGCCCGGCGGTCACCCTCAACGGGGCCGGGGCCAGCTCGGCGTCCCCCTTCTTCACCACGGCCTTCTACACCTACCGGTTCAGCAACCGGGGCGTGAAGGTCAACTACAACCCGGCCGGCAGCAGCGTCGGGGTCAGCGACATCCAGCAGAACACGGTGCAGTTCGGCGACTCCGAGATCCCCATCCCCGCTCCCGCTTCGGGCACCGCCGGGACCATCCTGCAGCTCCCCGTCGACCTCGGCGGGGTCGCCCTCGCCTACAACGTCACCGGGGTGGGCGCCGGCCTGAAGCTGGACGGGCCGACCCTGGCCGGCATCTTCCTCGGCACCATCAAGACCTGGAACGACATGGCGATCACCGGCCTCAACCCCGGCATGTCCCTGCCCGGTACCCCCATCGTGGCGGTGCACCGGGCGGACTCCTCGGGGCCGGGCTACGACCTCGACCAGTACCTGATCGACGCCGGCGGGTCGGCCTGGACGGACAAGATCCAGACCACGAAGGCGAGCACCCACTGGCCGGTGGCGGAGATCGGCGTCGGCCAGCAGCTCAACACCGGCGTCGCCGGCTACATCCAGCAGACCAGCGGGGCCATCGGCTACGTCGAGCAGGCCTACGCCGCCGAGGCCCATATCACCAGCGCAGCCCTGAAGAACGCCAGCGGGGCATTCGTCACCCCCTCCCCCGCCTCGATCGCTGCCGCCGGGGCGCAGGCCAGTGGTCTCTCGGCCACCAACTTCACCATCGTCAACGGGCCCGGGGCGGACACCTACCCGCTGGCCAACTTCTCCTGGACGCTGCTCTACCAGAAGCAGGCCGACGCCGAAACCGGCATCGCCCTCGGCAAGCTGTTCGACTGGGTGACGACCACCGGCCAGCAACAGGCGACCTCGACCGGCTACACCCCGCTGCCCGCCAATGCCGTGGCCCTGGCGCACTCCACCCTCCAACAGCTCGAGAACGCCAGTGGGCAGCCGCTGTTCTCCTGACCGCTCCGCCCCGGGCGCCGTCAGTTCTGTGTACTTCTTCGATTCTGTGTACATGGGGGGGCTCCACATGGCATCTCATGTAGACAGAAAAGGCGCGGCCTCCAGGACCCGGGTGCCATGAGCATCTCGCTCCTCGAGGAGGTCCCGCCGCCCCGCCGCTCCCCCATCCCCGGGGTGCGGGAGGCGATGGAGCACCGCCGCCAGCAGCGGGGCGGGCGGGCGTACACGGCGGCGGGCTGGGCGGGGGCGGTGCTGTTCCTCGCCGTCGTCGTCGCCCTGGTGGTCAGCCTGGTGGCCAGCGCCAGCCCGGCGTTCGCCCACTCGGGGATCGCATTCCTGTGGGGGGGCACCTGGGACCCGGTGCACACGGTGTTCGGGGCCGGGGTTTTCGTGGTCGGGACCTTGATCACCACGGCCGTGGCGCTGGTCCTGGCGGTGCCGATCGGCGTCGGCGGGGCGGCCTTCCTGGCCGAGATGGCGCCCCGGCGCCTCGCCCAGCCGCTCGGGGTGCTCATCGACCTGCTCGCCGCCGTGCCCAGCATCGTCGTCGGCCTGTGGGGTCTGCTGGTGCTGACCCCGGTGTTCACCCACCACGTCGAGCCCTTCCTGGGCCGGGTGCCGGTCGTGGACCTCCTGTTCCGGGGCCCGGCCCTCGGCTCCTCGATGCTGCTGGCCGGGGTGGTGCTGGCGGTCATGATCCTGCCCACCATCGTCGCCCTGTCCCGCACCGCCCTGGGCGGGGTGCTGGACGCCGACCGGGAGGCGGCGATGGCCCTGGGCGCCACCCGCTGGCAGGTCACCCGGCGGGCCGTCATCCCCGGCGCCCGGGGGGGCATCGAGGCGGCCGTCACCCTGGCCACCGGGCGGGCGCTCGGTGAGTCGATCGCCGTGGCGATGGTGATCGGCAACCGCTTCGCCCTGCCGCACAGCGTGGGGACTGCCCTGCTCTCCCCGGGGGCGACGCTCGGCTCGGCGGTCATCAACACTTTCGCCGGGGCGACCACCGCGCTAGAGCGCAGCGCCATCATCGGCCTGGTGGTGGTCCTGTTGGCCATCAGCGCGGCCGTGAACCTGGCCGGGCAGGTGCTCCTGCGCCGCCGGCGGCGCCGGGAGGGACCATGAGCGACGGGGGCGGGCTCGAGGTGCTCGACGTTCGGCCCGAGCTCCTGCCCGACGAGCCCCTCCCCCCTGCCCTGGCGGCGGGGGCCGCCGAGCGCCGTCGGGCGATCCGGGTGGCCGCCGCCCGCACCCTGGGCCGGCGCCAGGCGACCAAGCGGGTGGCGACCGTGCTGTGCGCCGTCGCCACGGCGGTGTGCCTGGCGCCCCTGGTGGCGCTCATCGCCTACACCACCGCCCGGGGCATCCACGCCCTCAGCCTCGGGTTCCTCCTCCACGAACCCACCCCGCCCGGCATCCCGGGCGGGGGCATCGCCAACGCCGTCGTGGGGTCCCTGCTGATCGTCGGGCTGGGGGCCACCCTGGCCATCCCGCTCGGCATCCTGGCCGCACTCTTCCTGTTCGAGCGCCGGGGCATGTTCGCATCGGCGCTCCGCCTGGCGGGCGACGTCCTCGCCGGCGTGCCCTCGATCGCCATCGGGATCTTCGCCTATGCCGTCGTCGTCGAGCCGCTCGGGTTCTCCGCTCTGGCGGGCAGCGCCGCCCTCGGGGTCCTGATGCTGCCCATCGTCATGCGGTCGGCCGAGGCCGCCATGCGGTCGGTGCCGGTGGACCTGCGGGAGGCCGCCCTGGCCCTGGGGGCCCGGCGCTCCCGGGTGGCCCGGTCGGTCGTCCTGCGGGGGGCGCTGGCGGGCCTGGTGACCGGGTCGCTGCTCGCTCTCGCCCGGGCCGTGGGCGAGACCGCCCCCCTGCTGTTCACCGCCTTCGGCAACCAGTTCTTCAATCTCTCGCCCACCCAACCCACCGCCGCCCTGCCGTTGGTGATCTTCTCGAGCGGCACCCAACCCTTCCCCGACGCCCAGCAGGTCGCCTGGGGCACGGCCCTGGTGCTGCTGATGCTGGTCCTGGTGCTCAGTCTGGGCGCCCGGGCGATCGCCGGCCGTCTGACGAGGACCGGGCGTCGGGCGCCGGGCATCACCGAGATTGCCGAAGGAATGTGAGATGGCCGTGACCGAGTCCGCCAAATCCACCGGGCCCACCGCCCCAGCCCAGACCGCCCCTGCACCGCCCGAGGCTCCCAAACGGCCCCCCACCGCCCGGGAGCGGGTCGTCGAGGCCGAGACCGCCGTCGCCCTCGAGGGGGTCGGGGTGCGCTTCGGCGACCACCAGGTGGTGCGGGACGTCACCCTGAACCTGGCCCGCAACAAGGTCACCGCCCTGGTCGGGCCGTCGGGGTGCGGCAAAACCACCATCCTGCGGGCGATCAACCGGCTGCACGACGCCACCGGCGGCACGGTCAGCGGGTCGATCCGGGTGGGCGACCTCGACGTCTACGCCCGGGACACCCGCCCGGAGCTGGTGCGCAGCCGGATCGGCATGGTCTTCCAGCGCCCGAACCCCTTCCCGACGATGAGCATCTTCGAGAACGTGGTCTCCGGCCTGCGCTTCAACGGGGTCCGCAGCCGGACGATCCTGGGGGAGGCGGCCGAGGCTGCCCTGCACCACGCCGCCCTGTGGGAGCTGGTGAAGGACCGCCTGCACGCCCCGGCCGCCGTGCTGTCGGGCGGCCAGCAGCAGCGCCTGTGCATCGCCCGGGCGCTGGCGGTCGAGCCCGAGGTGCTGCTGATGGACGAGCCGTGCTCGGCCCTGGACCCGGTGGCCACCGCCAAGATCGAGGAGTTGATCTCCCGGCTGGCGGTCGACGTGACCGTGGGCCTGGTGACCCACAACATGTTCCAGGCCCGCCGGGTGTCGGACTACACCGCCGTGTTCCTGCTGGGCGAGGACCGGGCGACCGGCGAGCTGGTGGAGTACGGCCACACCGAGCACATCTTCGAGGTCCCGATGGACCGGCGGACCCACGAGTACGTGACCGGGCGGGTGGGGTGAGCTCCGGGGAGCGGGTGGCTCGAGCCGTGGGTGCAGGTCGATCACCATCGACCGGTCGCTTTGGATGGCCAGCGAGTAGGACCCTTGCGTGATCGCCTCCACGCAGAGCGGGACCACACCGTGGATCTCGGCCAGTACGGTCGCTCGATCGGCGAAAGCTACGACCCCAGCCACGATCCCCGGTGTTATCCGGCAGTTACTCCTCTAGTTATTCCTCGACGTCGCCGCCCCGTCCGATAGCTGGCGCTAGAGAAACTGGACCGCCTGGTCGGTCGCCGCCTGCCCGGTGGGGGCCAGCGGGACCAATGCCCTCTCCTCGGAGGAGTCCGGCCCCGGCGTCACCACGATCGGCGACAACCTTTGAGCAGCCGGATTGAATAATCGAGGGGGGCGTCACTTCCCCTCCCTGGCCGCCACGGAGGGTGACGGCTGCTCACTAATAGCGCATAACACCCGGCCCCACCCCCCGCCTGGGGCGCGTCATACATAGTTAACAGCCGCTCCAAACGCGAGACTACTCCCGCGGTCGAGCCAAATTTTTTATCAAGGGTGTCCCACATGGTACCGATTGTGGATAATTGGCAGGGGCAGCTGGGTATTTCAAGATATTTCCATCCCACCCAGCATTAGCAATTCTTAATCTTAGTATCTGACCGATTTATCCCTGGACACTCACGACTGACGCAAGTACGGTACCGGGCGCGGTGAAAGCGGAATAAGCAGAACCGCGCGTCGGGGTGTTGCAAAGACCCGGCGTCGAAATCTGGTCGCCTGGCGCCCGGGGGAGCAAGCGGCGAACCCGACCCCCCGCCAGTTCGGTTGTCAAGCTTTGCCGCGCGAACGCGGCTGAGGCAGAAAGGAGTACAGGGGTATGAAGTTTTCATCCCGAAAGCGCAAGCTGATCGTGGGCGGCGTCGCCGCCGCTGTGTTGGCGGGTACGATCGGCGCCTTCGCGTTCTTCACCAGCACGGGCTCGGGCACCGGTTCCGGCAACGTGGGCACGGCGACGAACTGGAACGTGGTCGAGACCTCGCACACCGGGACTCTGTTGCCAGGCACGGCGACGGAGACAGTGACCTTCACCGTCACCAACGCAGGCGGAGCCGCCCAGTCGCTCAACACCGTGACCGCGACCGTTGACAGCAGCGGTGGCAACATCACCCAGGCCGGAGTCCCGATTTCCGGTTGCTCGGCAAGCTGGTTCTCGGTGACAAGCCCCTTGACCACCACGCCGGCGGTGCCGACCACTGTCGCCCCTGGGGGCACCGTCGCCGCATCGACCGTCGTCACGATGATCGAGTCCGGCACCAACCAGGACCCCTGTCAGGGCGCGGCCCCGGACATCACCGCCTTCGCCAGTTAGCGAGCATCAACATCCGTCGCTTGACGCCGGGCCGTGGCCGAACCACGGCCCGGCGCAGGCGGGCCGGACGCTACAACCTCGACGTTCAAGGCCGCAGGAAGCAACCGAGCGAAGTTCAGGGAATAGCCCTATGAGTTCCAAAGCCGGAGGAAGCAAAGCAGGGTGGGGCCGGATTGCGGTGGGCATTGCCGCGGTCGTCGGTGTCGTCGCTGGCGCCATCTGGGCCGGTTCGGCCGCCCTGGCGGCACCCGCAACCCCAAGGCCCACGATCACGTCGGGACCCGGCGACCCGACCACCTCGCGGACGGCGTCATTCACCTATGCCGACAGCAAGTCGGGAGCCTCCTTCCGCTGCGCTTTGGACTCCGGTGACTTCCACTCGTGCTCCACGAGCGGCAAGACCTACACCAACCTCTCTCTCGGTTCGCACACCTTCCGGGTGGAGGCCAGGGCGTTCTCGCTGGGCGAGAGCTCCCCGGCGTCCTGGACCTGGACCATCGTCGATCCCAATGGTCCCCCGAAGCCGGTCATCACCGAGCGGGCGGACAGCACCACACGGGACACCAACCCTGAGTTCGGGTACTACGACCTGCAGGGCAACGTTCACTTCCTGTGCTCGCTCGATGGCGGCCCGCAGGTGCACTGCACGGGTGACACCGACCACGACGGCGACAATTTCTCCAACAAGCACTGCAACTCCGACAACGACAACGAGAACGGGGACGATCGAGACGGCGATGACGACGGGCAGGGCGGCCGGAACGGTTGCTCCTTCGGCGAGATCGAGTACCACCACCTCTCGCCCGGCGAGCACTGCTTTTCGGTCGTCGCCGTAGACCGGGCCGGGACGCAGAGCACACCCGCCGAGTTCTGCTGGACGATCAAGGGCAAGAACAACAACCAGCCGTTCTCGATCAGCGGCAACGCCAGCTCGCCCTTCTTCCCGGGTGCCCCCGCCCAACCGCTGGACTTGGTCCTCACGAACCCGAACAACTACGACCTCAGAGTGACGAGCATCACAGTCGGCGTGCAGGCAGGCACGACGTCGCCCGGGGGCGGTCCCGTGCCCGCCTGCAACGGCACGACCAACATCACGGTGACCCGGCAGTTCAGCGGAACGGTGATCGTTCCGGCCAATTCGACGAAGTCGCTGACCGATCTCGGCGCGGCCGCATCGCAGTTCCCGCTCCTGCAGATGCCTGACCTACCGGTGAGCCAGGACGCTTGTCAGGGCGTCACCTTCCACATGTCGTACGCAGGAACTGGAGTGCAGGCATGAGGCGGCCGATTCTGGTTGCAATCTTCTGCGCCCTGACGATGTTGCTGAGCGCGGGCGCGGCCCGGGCCTATTTCTCTGGTAGCGGCTCCGGCACGGGAACCGCCAGCGTGGGGACGATGCAGGCCGTCACCGTGGCGGCCTACACAGGCGAGACCCTCACCTCACAGCTCTACCCGGGTGGCCCCGCCGCTGACGTGGTTCTCAAGGTCACGAATCCCAACAACTTCACTGTGACGGTCACGAGTGTGACTGCCGGGGTCGGCCCGATCACTGCTGATGGCAGCCACCCGGCCTGCACGACCACCGGGGTGACGTTCACCGCCCCAGGCACCGTGAACCTCGCTGTGCCAGCCAACACCACCGGCGCGGTCTTTCACCTGCCGGGCGCCGCCGCAATGAGCACGGCCTCGTCGAACGGTTGCCAGGGAGCGACCTTCAGCATCCCCGTCCAGATCACGGTGCACTCATGAGCAGAGGGACTCGTTCGTACGCTCGCGCCGTCAGCACCGGCCGAGCCTCGCGCCGGCTCGTCCTGGGCCTCGTGATGCTCATGATCTGTGCCACCATCGGCGGGGCCTTTGCGTTCTTCACGACCACGAACTCGAGCAACCCGGCCACCGCTGCCGCCCAGGGCCTGCCTCAGGGCGCCACACCCACCCTCGCCACCTTCGGGACCACCGTCACCGTGACCTTCGCCACGGTGAGCACCACTGGTACGCCTGCCGCCCAGGTCACCAACTACAACGTCGTTCGCTATGTGTCTGGGACCGCATCGTCCAGCCCGATCACTGGAAGCTGCAGCACCGTCGGGACCACAGTCGCCTGCGTCGACAACGCCGGCACCGGCAGCTGGCAGTACACCGACACGCCGGTCCTGGCGAACTGGACGGGCCAGGAGAGCGCCAAGAGCGCCGGCATCACCGTGGGCGCTCCGCCGCAGGTGACCTCCATCAATCGCAACGACGCCAACCCCACCAAGGCCGCCACCCTCCACTGGACGGTGACCTTCAACCAGCCCGTGGTGCACGTCTCCACGAGCAACTTCTCGCTGGCCACCAGCGGTCTGACCCGCACGCCGAGCATCTCGCTCTCGCCGGCGTCCGGGCCGGCGACGACCTACATCGTCACCGCCACCACCTCCGGCGTGTCGGGGTCGGGCACCATCGGCCTGAACCTCACCAGTGCGGGCACAATCCAGAACTCATCAGCTCAAGCTCTCGCTGGACCGCTGCCCTTCCCGGGTCAGACCTACAACTTCGACAATCAAGACCCGTCGGTGGCCATCACCCAGGTAAACGGGAACACGGTCACATTTCCCTTCTTTACCACCGGGACCGTGACCTCGATCGGCGGCACATGTGGAATAGCAACCGGCGACTTGATCACCGTAACGCTCACCGTGTCATCCCCGCCGCAGACCGGCACCACAACCTGTAATGCGGGAGGTACCTGGAACTTCACGCTTGGGACCTCGCTGACGGCCACGGGGTCATACACGGCCACCGCGTCCCAGGCGGACAGCGTCGGCAACCTCGGCACCGCAACGGTGACGATCAACATCGACCGGACGGCGCCCACCATCTCGCTCACGCAGGTCAACGGCGCCACTGTCACCTTCCCGTACGCCACCAACGCGACCTCTGTCAATTCGGTCGGTGGCAGTTGTGGAACAGCGAGTGGCGACTTGGCGCCGGTGACCGTCACAATCACGGTGCAGGCGCAGACTGGCGCGGCAAATTGTGCCAGCGGCTCTTGGACCTACACACTGGGTACGCCTCTAACGGCACAGGGCACGTATACGGCAAGCGCTAGCCAGAGCGATTCGGCGGGCAATGTCGGCGCCACAGGTGTCAAGACAATCATCATTGACCGGACCCCCCCAACGGCCACCGTCACCTTCCCAGTGACCGGAACGAGCTACTCCATCGGCAACAACGGAACAAACAGTTGGGACGGCAACTCCTGCATTGTCAACGGCGTGAGTGGGACCATGTGTGGCACGGCTGGCGACAGCGGGAGCGGCGTTGCTACGGTGCAGATTGCCGTGTTCTCGGCGACGGCGAACAAGTGGTGGGACGGCTCTTTCAATCTCACTACCGGAGCGGCCAGCTTCACCTTGTCCACTGAGACCTTCTTCACGGTCGCCGGCACCACAGCCTGGAGCCAGACCTGGAACAACCTTGCGTTTGGCCCAGCGCCAACAGGCAACCAGACGTTAGCCTTCACCGTCCAGGCTCAATCGATCGATGCAGCAGGCAACACCTCTGCGCCCGCAACGGTTTCGTTCAGCGTCAAGAAATAGACGCGCAGACTTTATTTTGCAGCGGAGGCGACCAGCGGCAGCCAGCTACGAGCGGGCCGCGATTTCCCGAAAAAGCGCTTCAGCATTTCGACCCGTGGATGCGTCGAGGGCGGACTCGCAATCCTCGAGGCTGACTAGCGCCTCCTGCTCGCCCGCCGTTACCCGGATCTTGTAGCGGATGATGTGCGGCCGGGCCCCGCCCGGGGCAGCAAACTCAACCCGCTCGTCAGACGCCGCGACCTCGGCAGTGAACTCGGAGCCTTCGCCGCCGAACCGCTCCCGCAGCCGTTCGCAGAGCTTCTCGGCCTCATCCCGGATCACCGCACCACCTCGCCGATCGCCTCCAGGGCCAGCTCGATGTCCTCGGCCGACACGTCCTTGTGCGTCACCATCCGCACCGTACCCGGCCCGAAGGTGAAGAATTTGACCCCGCTCTCCGCCAGGCGGGCGACGAACTCGTCCGGCGTGAAGCCCAAGGGCGCCGTCCGGACCATGACGATATTGGTCTCCACCCCGGGCACGTCCACCGCCCCGTCCCGCAGGGCGGCGATCCCCGATGCCAGCCGGCGGGCGTTCTCATGGTCGAGAGGGATCCGCTCCACCATCGTCTCCAGGCCCACCAGGGCGGCCGCCGCCAGGATGCCCACCTGGCGCATCCCGCCGCCCAGCAGCTTGCGGAACCGGCGAGCCTTGGCCACGAACGAAGCAGACCCAACCACCATCGACCCCACCGGGGCCGACAGCGCCTTCGAGAAAGCGAACATCAGCCCGTCGGTCAGCCGGCGGTACTCGGAGACCGGGACACCGGAGGCGGCAGAGGCGTTGAACAGGCGGGCGCCGTCCATGTAGACGGCTAGGCCGTGCTCGTCGGCGACCTTGCGCAGCGCCACCAGCTCGTCGATGGGGTAGACCGCCCCGCCCTCCTGGTTGTGGGTGTTCTCGACGGCCACCACCCGGGTCCGGGGCAGGTAATCCAGGGGCGCCCGGACCGCCTCAGCCACATCGGCGGGGTCCAGCACCCCCCGCCGGTCGGGCAGCCACCGGGGCTGCACTCCGCCGAAGGCCGAGATGGCCGCCCCTTCGTAGTGCAGGAAGTGGGCGTTGCGGGTGCACAGCACCTCGTCGCCCGGTTCGGTGAGGGACTTCAGCCCCACGAGGTTGGCCATCCGCCCGCTGGGCACGAACACCGACGCCTCGGCCCCGAAGAGCTGGTTCACCCGGGCCTCCAGCGCCTGGGCGGTGGGGTCCTCGCCCAGGAAGTCGTCGCCCACCTCGCAGGTCGCCATCGCCTGGCGCATGGCCTCGGTGGGCTTGGTGACGGTGTCGGACCGCAGATCGACCACCCGGTCCGTCGTCACGTGGACCGGGCGGGAAGACGTGTAGGCGACCACGAAAGGCAGTCTAGCGCCGGCCCTCGGCAACGAATCCCCGACGAACCTGACAGGCGCCCGCACGGCCCCCCAGACCTCAGCCCAGCAGCGGCAGCACCAATCCGCAGGCCGGCGCCTGGGCGTGCGCCGGGTCGAGGGCGTTGAGCACGTCCTGGGCCGCCACCGGGTCGGCGGCGAGGGCGATGTGGTCGGCCAGGTCGAGGGGGCACTGGTCCTGCACCACGATGTTGGTCACGTTCGGCCCGGTGAGCAGCCCGCTGGTGTACGGGGTCACTGCCTCATCCAGCCTCGTCACGATGTCGGTGAACGCCACGCCCGGCACCGCCGGGGCATCGGCGTCGAGCGCCCCCAGGAAGGCCGAGCCGGGCAGGAATTGCTGGCACGAGCCGCAGAACTGGCCCACCGCCCCCGCGGCGCCCGGGAAGGCCCCGGCCATCAACTGCGCCAGCGTGCCGATGCCGCTCAACGTCGTGCCGTGGAACACCGGCGCCAGCCCCACGTAGCGGGCCACCTTTGCCGCCCCGCCCAGGGCCTTCACGTAGTAGTACGGCATCGTGGCCCCCTCGGAGTGGCCGACGATGTCCACTTTCTGGGCGCCGGTGGCCGCCAGCACCCGGTCGATGAACCCGGCCAGCACCTGGGCGCTGGCATCCATGGGCTGCAGGCCGCCGATCTGGTCGATCCCGAGGCCGGGATCGGCGCCGTAGGTGAGCGCGAAGACGCAGTAGCCGTTGTCCGCCAGGAGGGGCGAGATCGTCTGCCAGTTCTCGGTCATGTTGGCCAGCAGGCCGTGGACCAGGACCACCGGATCGGGGTGCTCGGCGGTCGGGACGCACGACCAGTCGTTGGCCCCGGGCGGCGCCGCACCCGGCTGGGTGAGCTCGGCACGGAACCCGGCGGCAAGGCTGTAGACGACCGGGAAGCTGGGCGCAGCTGCCCGGGCCGACCCACCCGAGCCGGCCTGCGGCACCAGCACCGCCACCACGGCGACCACCAGCAGGAGCGCCACGAGGCCCACCTGCAGGCGGCCGGGCGAGCTCGCCAACCTGCGGGTCAGCCGCGGGACCGTCCACCGGGTGGGGCGGCCCGACTCCGGGTCCGGGCTCCAGGGGAATGGTTCCTTGCGCATACCCGACTCCTCCCTGGCTGATGTCTACACAAGGGAACGAGACATGACTTTATGTCATGGAGAGTCAGAACGCCAGTCGATGAGGCCAAACCCGTGGCCAGCCGCGCACGGCCGTCACACCGACGCCAACGCCTCCCGGCCCGCCTCGGCCGAACCCCGCCGCCCGGCGCCCGCCGAACCCCGCGAGGCCCGGGCCCGGCTCCACAGGTAGAGCGCCACCACCCCCAGCAGCAGCAGGCCGAACTCCACGTAGGTGTTGCCCACCAGCAGCTGCCAGCCATGCCAGTGGTATTCCCGGCCCTCGGAGTACGGCACCCGCCAGATCAACTTGACCGGCACCCAGGCGAACACGCCCAGCACCACCGCCACCACCCCGAGCGCGGCCAGCGCCCGGTGGGGCCGGATCACCGCCACCTCGAGTGCCGCCACCAGGCCGACGGGCACCCACACCCAGTGATGTGACCACGAGATCGGCGAGACGAGCAGTCCGGTCAAGGCCACGACCACCACCGCCAGCAGCTCATCGCCCTGCCGGTGCGCCCAGACCGCCAGGGCCAGCCCGCCGGCGCCCACGGCCAGGAACAAGACGATCCACCAGGGCACCGCCGGGCTCACCCCACCCAGGAGGCGGACCAGCGCGCCGTTCAACGACTGGTTGGACACGTACGCCACGCCGCCGACCCGGGACGAGTCGATGAACAGCCGGCCGAACCAGTAGTGCGCCGACGCCCCGGGGAACGCCACGAAGCCCAGCACCACCCCGCCCACGACGACACCCACAGCCCGCCCCGCGGCCCGCCAACGGCCGGTCAGGAGCAGGTAGACGATGAAGATGGCCGGGACCAGCTTGATCGCCGCCGCGATCCCCACCCCGACGCCCTTCCACCGGCTGGAGTCCGCCCGGGCGAGGTCGAGCACCACCAGGGCCACCAGCAGCAGGTTGATCTGGCCGAAGCGCAGGTTCTGCACGATGGGCTCCAGCCACAGGGCGAGGCCGGCGACGCCCAGCGTCAGGCCCACCCGGCGCTGATCCCGGGCCAGGCCCGCCATCCCCCAGGCTGCCCACACGATGGCCAGCAGGGCGAGGAGGCTGGCGACCGTGACCAGCACCCGCAGGACGGAGATGCTGAGCACGGAGGCCGCTGCGGAGAGCAGCAGCGCGAACGGCGTGTAGGTGTACGACAGGCCGTGGTAGGTGGGCGTGTAGGCGTCGTGCCCGTGCCGGGCAACGACCCCGGCCCAGCGGTAGATCTGCAGGTCCAGCATGCTCCAGGACTGGTGCGGGGTAGCCCGGGTGGCGATGAGCCAGGCCGCCAGCCCCAGGGTGAACACCGCGGCGCCGACGCTCAGGATGTGCTGGTCGAGGTCACCGAGACCGGTGTGCCCCAGCCGCTCCCGCGACCGACCAGCGGTCGCCGTCACCGGGGGCCCCGACGTGCGTGTCGCCATAACAGAACGAATGTCGGCTTGTCCGGCCCGGGAACTAAATAGCGCACGGGGGCTCCCCCGACTCCCGCCGCGGGCTAGTCCGCGCCCTGGTCCAGCGCCCGCTTGATGCCCCGGGCGGCCTGGCGGATCCGGTGCTCGTTCTCCACCAGGGCGAAGCGGACATGGCCGTCTCCTGCCCCGCCGAATCCGATGCCCGGGGCGACCGCCACCTTGGCCTCGGCCAGCAGGTGCTTGGCGAACTCCAACGACCCCATCGCCCGGAAGGGCTCCGGAATGGGGGCCCAGGCGAACATGGTGGCGGGCGGCACCGGGATGTCCCACCCCGCCCGCTCCAGGGCCGACACCAAGGCGTCCCGGCGGGCGCGGTACGTCTCCCGGATCTCCTTGGGGGCGGTCATGCACTCGTTGAGGGCGATGATGCCGGCGATCTGGATGGGCTGGAAGACCCCGTAGTCCAGGTAGGACTTCAGCTTGCCCAGGGCAGCGACGATCTCCGGGTTGCCGCACAGGAACGCCAGCCGCCAGCCCGGCATCGAGTAGGACTTCGACATCGAGAACAGCTCGACGCCGACATCGATGGCGCCCGGCACCTGCAGCATCGAGGGGGCCCGCTCGCCGTCGAAGACCAGATCGGCGTACGCCATGTCGTGGACCAGGATGATCCCCCGCGCCTTGGCGAAGGCAACCAGACGCTCGAAGAACGCCAGGTCGACCACCGCGGTGGTGGGGTTGTGGGGGAAGGACACGATGATCACCCGGGGGGGCGGCGCCATGTCCTCGACCGCGGTGGTGAGGTCGGCGAAGAAGTCGGCGCCCAGCGAGAGCGGCACCCGGCGCACGTTCGCCCCGGCGAGCACCGGGGCGTAGGTGTGGATCGGGTAGGTGGGATCGGGCACCAGGCACGAGTCGCCCGGCTCCAGCAGGATCCACATCAGGTGGCTGAGGCCCTCCTTGGCACCGATGGTGGCCAGCGCCTGGGTGTCGGGGTCCAGGGTCACCCCGTAGTTGCGCTCGTACCAGTCGGTGATCGCCAGGCGCAGCTTGGGCAGGCCCCGGGACGTCGAGTACCGATGGTTGCGCGGGTTGCGGGCCGCCTCGACCAGCTTCTCGACGATGGGCTCGGGTGTGGCGAGGTCCGGGTTGCCCATGCCGAGGTCGATGACGTCCTCCCCCGCGCGCCGGGCCGCCGCCTTGAGATCGTTGACCACGGCGAACACGTAGGGCGGGAAGCGGCCGATCCGCCGGAACTCCATGGCGCCCCAGTGTATTGGCGAGACAGGCTCCGGACTGGCCGGGGTCCTCGCCGGGCGCGCCCTACCACGACGTCAGGCCCAGGAACGGACGATTACGGCCTTTACAACTAGGCGTGGATACGCCATCCTTCCGGCATGCGGCGCCCTCGGTTCCTGCTGCCAGCCCTCCTGGCGCTCATCCTGCTCGTCGGCGTGACCCCCGCCTGGGCGGACGGCGGCCAACCGGGCGGGGGCCTGCTGGGCCTCCCGACCTCCATCCCGCTCGGCCCGCTCCAGCTGCCCTTGCTGCCGCCGATCCAACTGCCGAACATCCAGCTGCCCGCCATCCCCGGCCTGACCGCGCCAGGCAGCGCGGCCGCCGGACCGCTGGCGCCCGACGGGCTGGCCGCCTACCGCGGGCTGGGGGCCTGGATCTCGCTCTACGGCTACGGCAACCCCGGCGACCCCGCCCCCGACGCCATCGTCAGCCAGATGGCGAGCCGGGGGGTGCAGACGATCTTCGTCCAGACCGCCCGGTGGACTTCGGGCGGCGACCTCGACTTCCCGGGCGCCCTCGGTGCCCTGATCGACGATGCCCACGCCCAGGGCATGAAGGTGGTGGGGTGGTACCTGCCCGGCTTCGCGAACGTCACGACCGACATCCGCCGCAGCGCGGCGGTGCTCACCTACGTCTCGCCCGGGGGCGGCCGCTTCGATGGCTTCGCCGCCGATATCGAGGACCACGGCGCCACCGGCTCGCTGCAGCAGTTCAACGCCGGCATCACCGCCTATGCCCAGGGCCTGCGGGCGGCGGTCCCGGCCGGCACCACGCTCGGCGCCATCGTGCCTGACGCCCGCAACGACAAGCGCGCCCCGGCGCACTGGGCAGGCTTCCCCTGGCCGCAGATCGGGGCCGACTTCGACGTTGTCGAGCCGATGGCCTACTGGACGGTCACCAAGGCGAACGCCACCTGCCAGAAGGTGTCGATGGACGTCACCGCCTACATGGACGATGTCATCGCCACCACCGAGTCCCTGATGGGAGTTACCCGGCCCATGGCCCCGATGGGCGGGATCTCCAACTGCGTGACGCAGCCCGAAGTCACCCAGTACGTCGCCGCCCTGCAGGCGCACGGCGCCATCGGCGGCGGCCTGTACGACTTCTGGTCCCTGCAGGCCCGCCCCGATGCCGGGACGCTCTGGTCGGACCTCGCCGGCCTCAGGGGCTAGCGGATCCCGCCACAGTTTCCCGGAGCACAGGCAACTTTCTCAGGCCTCCCATCGTCTAAAACAGCATCCACACTTTGCGTTCTCTGTGTAGGATGTTGGTTGCGAGCTAGGTGAGGGATGGGCACAGTCAACGCACAACCAGCCGTCAGGCCGCATCGCACCGCCCGGAGGGCCTTGGGGGTGGGGCTGGCCGGCGCCGCCTTTCTCCTTGCGCTCGCGGCCCCCACGGGGGCCGCGCGGGCCGCGGCCAGGCCGTCCCCGGTCACCCTCCAGGTCACCGCCGGCTACAACGGCATGACGTCGGGCAACGGCTGGATTCCCGTGAACGTGAGCGTCACCAACAGCGGGCCCGACCTGAAGGGCACCCTGGTGCTCACCCAGGGCACCAGTTCGAGTACCAGCTACGGCGGCGGGGGCGGCGTGATCACCCTGCCCAACCGGGGCGTGAGCATTGCCCCGATCATCGGCAAGCTGGGGATCCCGGTGCCGGTGTCCTCCCCGGGCGGGGGCCCCCTGCAGCAGCGCCAGTCGATCGTGCTCCCCGCGGGCACGACCAAGCACTTCCAGGCCGACATGCCCGCCGGGATGACCGCGATCCAGGCCCAGGTGCTCGGTCCCACGGGCAAGACCGTCGCCACCGCCCAGACGACGCTGACCACCAACTACGGCTCGGCCGTGGCGGTGGTGTCCGATTCCGGGAGCGCGCTGGGCCAGTTCGCCGCCACGTCCGCCTCCGGTTCGTTTCCCGGTCCCGGCATCCAGCTCCAGGTGATCCACCTGACCCCCGCCACCCTGCCGGACTCGACCCAGGTGCTGGCCAGCTTCCCGCTCATCGCCATCGACAACGCCACCACCTCGTCGCTCACAGCACCCCAGAAGGCGGCCCTCGAGGCCTACGTCCAGCAGGGGGGCAGCCTGCTGGTCACCGGCGGCGACGCCTGGCAGAAGACCGCCGCCGGGCTCCCGGCGAACCTCGTGGCGCTGGCCCCGACCGGGACGCAGCCTCGGTCCGGGCTGCCTTCGCTGGCGGCCAGCCTCGGGGCGAACCCGCTCACCTCGACCACGCCGGTCGACGTCGCCGTCGGCCAGCGCACGGCGGGCAGCATCGCCGACCTGAGCGACGGCACCACACCGATCCTGCTCCAGGTCCCGCTGGGCGCCGGCCAGCTCTTCTATGCCACCCCCGACCTCGCCGCCGACCCCATCGCCTCCTGGTCGGGCACCCCGGCTCTGCTCCGCCAGATCCTGAGCCGGGCGTCCTCCGCCGAATCCCTGAGCGGGCTGGGCTTCGCCGCCGCGCCCGGGGGCAGCATCCAGCAGCAGGGTCCCCCGCTGTACAGCGCCCTGGCGAACATCCCGTCGCTCGACCTGCCCTCGCCGGCGCTGATCGCCGTGCTGCTGGTGGTCTTCGTCCTGCTGGTCGGCCCGGTGAACTACGTGGTCCTCCACCGGGTGCACCGGCCGGACGCCGCGTGGGTGACCATCCCCCTGATCGTGGTGTTCTCGGGCGGCTCGATCTACGCCTTCGGCCTGGCCACCCGGGGGACCAACGTGCTGGCCGACCGGATCCGGGAGGTGTACCTGCAGCCGGGGGCGGCCTCCGGCTCCGCCCCGGCCCTGGCGTACGTCAACTCGGCCACCGGGGTGTTCTCCCCGCACACCGGGAACCACCTGGTCAACGCCAGCACCGGGCAGATCGCCGACCCGTCGTCCGGCTCGCCGATCACCACCGTGGGCGATTTCTCCTTCATCAACCAGAACAACCTGCAGAGCCAGTCCCTCAGCATCGACGCCGGCCCCCCCGCCGCCGTGCGCCTCAACTGGCCGGTGGCCGATTCCATCCAGTCGTTCGGGCAGTCCTACAACGAGTTGGTGTCCGGGGGCCTGGCGCAGCACATCACCGTCACCAACGGGCGCCTGACCGGTACCGTGACGAACCACCTCCCGGTGACCATCAGCGATGCGGTGGTCATGTCGGGCGACGCCTTTCACACGTTCGGCGCCATCAGGCCCGGCCAGAGCGTCAGCATCAACCTGCCGCTGCCCTACCAGGCGGTGGTCACCGGCAGCGCCAACAGCCTGCCCGACCAGATCTACCTGCACGCACCCGCATCCTGCGCGTCGCAGTTCGGCTGCTCCGGGCCGGGGACCAATGCCGGCACCCGGCCCTCGGTGCAGCAGCGGGAGGCGCAACGCCGGGACCAGGTGCTGGGCGGGATCCTGGAGCAGAATTCCATCAACGTGCCCCAACCCCTCTTCGTCGCCTGGGCAACCACCCCTGAAGGCCGCGCCGGACCGGTGCTGGTGGACGGCAAGCAGGCCCAGCTCAACGAGCTCGACGCCTTCGTCCTGCCGCTCCAGCCCCAGATCTCCGGGGCCACCCTGCTCGCCGGTGTGATCCCGGCCACCGCGGTGGACAACAACAGCCCGATCCCCGGCATCATCGGCAACCTGAGGGGCGGCCTCTTCCTGCCCGGCGGGACCGTGACCGAGCAGTTCGCCCTGCCCGGGCCCAACTGGTCCTCGCTCTCGCTCACCATGGGGGCGGTCGCTTCGGCCCTGCCGGGGCTCGTCATGCCCCCGGGCTCCGGCACGTCGGCGGTATCGGTCTTCAACCGGTCCACCGGCACGTGGGACCCGATCGCGATCAGCCAGGGCCAGACCGTCGCCCTGCCGGTGGCCAACCACGTGTCGCCCGACGGCTTGGTGCTGGTGAAGCTCACCTCCAGCCCAAACGGCATGACCTTCGCCACCGACCTCGAGATCAGCGGCCAGATGGCGGCGTCATGAGTGCGCCCGCAGTGGCGGTCGAGGGCCTGACCAAGCGGTACGCCAACTTCACCGCCCTGGACGGCGTGAGCTTCGAGGTGCCCTACGGCGAGACCTTCGGCTTCGTCGGCCCCAACGGGGCGGGCAAGACCACCACGCTGCGTATCCTGGCCACGCTGCTCTCCCCATCCTCAGGGCGGGCATTCGTCGGCGGCGTCGAGGTGGGTGGCGATCCTTACGCTGTCCGGGACCGCATGGGCTACATGCCGGACTTCTTCGGCGTGTACGACCGCCTGACCGCCGGCGAGTACCTGGCGTTCTACGCCCGCTGCTACAACGTGGCCTCCCGTCGGGTGGGCCGGGTGGTGACCGACCTCCTCGAGCTGGTCCGCCTGGACGACCGGCGGGACTCGGCGGTCGACTCGCTCTCCCGGGGCATGAAGCAGCGCCTGTGCCTGGCCCGGGCCCTGGTCCACGACCCGGCTGTCCTCCTGCTCGACGAGCCCGCCTCCGGGCTCGATCCCCTGGCCCGCATCGAGCTGCGCGAGCTGCTCAAAGAACTGCGCGAGATGGGCAAGACGATCCTGATCTCCAGCCACATCCTCCCGGAGCTCACCGAGGTGTGCACCTCGTTTGGCATCATCCAGGGCGGCAAGATGCTGGCGGCCGGCCCCCCGGAGACGCTGCGCTCGGCAGCGGGCGCCCGGCGGGTGAAGGTGCGGGCGGCGGGCGACCCGGCCGAGACCGCCCGCATCGCCCGGGAGATCCCGGGGGTGCAGGAGGTGACGGTGGAGGGGGCGACGGTGGTGATCAGCCGGGACGGCACCGGATCGACCGGCATCGAGGACCAGGCCATCCTGCAGGCCCTGGTCACCGCCGGGGTGGCAGTGCAGGCCTTCGTGCCGGTCGAGGAGGATTTGGAGACCGCCTTCCTCCGGGTGATGGGCGACGGCAACGGCGCCCCGCAGGGACTGGCCTCAGAGCCGGCGCCTGCGGCGCCTGCCGGGGAGGCACCCGTCGCGCCGGACGAGGAGGTGCCGACGTGATCCGTCGTATCGGACGCGTCTTCTGGAACCCGATCGTTGAGAAGGAGCTGCGCTCGCGCATGCGCAGCGGCCGGGCCAGCCTGCTGATCTCGATCTACCTGGTGACCCTGGCCGCGGTGGGCTTCTTCACCTACGTCATCGTGGAGCGCCAGGCCTCCCGGGGGGTGAGCAACGGCCAGCTCAGCGTGAACGCCGGCATCACCATCTTCCGGGCCCTCACCGGCTGGGAGCTGGTGCTCATCTTCTTCATCGCTCCGGTGCTGACCGCCACCGCCATCGCCGGGGAGCGCGAGCGCCAGACATTGGACCTGCTGCTCTGCACCCGCGTGCGGCCGTCGGCCATCGTCATGGGCAAGCTCATCGCGTCGCTGCTCTTCGCCCTGCTGCTGCTGGTGGCCTCGGTGCCGGTGTTCTCGATGGTCTTCCTGTTCGGCGGGGTCGAACTGTCCCAGGTAGTGGGCGTGGCGGCGACCCTGGGGGTGACCGCAGTGGTGATCGGCGCCATCGGCCTGGCGTGCTCGGTGTGCATCCGGCGGCCAACGGCAGCCACAGTGTCGGCCTACGTCCTGTCCTTCCTCTACATCCTGGTGCCCCTGGCCACCTCGTTCATCTTCCCCACCACCTTCTTGTCCACATCGGCCCAGCAGTACGCCTCGATCGCCAACCCGGGCTACACGCTGTACTCCACGTTGTTCGACGCCCCGGTCCACACCCTCGCCGGCCCCTCGCCCACCAAGACGCTCACCATCCCGGCAGCCGGACCCATCCCGGGCGGGATCGTCGTGTCGCCGCCCTCGCCGGCGCCCGTCTTCCCGGGCGGCTTCGCCACATCGGCGCCGTCGCTCAGCTGCACGGTCACCGCCAATGGGTCGACCTGCGTGGGCGCCTCGGGCTCGATCGGCCCTCTCACCAACCCATCGTCCCCGGCAACGACCAAGATCACGGTGAACGTGCCCACCCCCGAGACCGACAAGATCCAGGCCGGGCTCTTCCACGGCTGGCGGGCATGGCAGGCCTACGCCCTGATGAGCGCCCTGTTCGTGGCCCTGCTGGTGGTTCTCAGCGTGACCGTGCTGTCCCGCTCCTTGGCCCGCCTGCCCCGGCGCCGCCGGGCGAGACCGCCCGCGCCCGTCCCGGCGGTTGCCGGTGAGGCGCCATGAAGACGTCCGCTGATCTCGAGACCCGGCCCGAGGGCGACCTCGCCGCCCTCCTCGTTCCCTTCCGCCGCCGGGCGCTCGCCGACGAGGCCCTGCGCTGGGGGCTGCGGGCAGTGGCAGGCGTGGCCGCCTGGGCGGTCGCCGTCCTGTTCGTCTCCCGCCTGTGGGCGTGGTCCGCGGCCCGCACGGGGTGGGCGGTGGGCGCCGGCGTGCTGGTCCTTTTTGCGGTTGCCGGGTGGGTCCGAAGCCGCCCGGCCCTCACCCAGGTCGCCCGCACGGTGGACGCCCGGCTCGGTCTGGCCGAGCGCACCGCGTCCGCCCTGGCCTTCGCGAGCACCGAAGGCGAGCTGCCCGCCCTCCTGCGGGCCGACGCCCTCACCGCTCTGCGTGACCGGGAGGCGGGCCAGGCCTACCCGGCGGCCCGGCACCGGCGTCTCGCACTCATCGCCGCCGGCGCCCTGGCCGTGGCCGTGGCCCTCGCCTTCCTGCCCAATGCCAAGAACACCGTGATCGCCCAACGCCAGGCCGCCAAGGCCACGGTGAAGACCATCGAGAACCAGATCACCGAACAGCTCCAGCACGTGACCCAGGCGGCTGGCGGCCACCCGACCAGCCAGCAGAAGGCGATCAAGAATGCCCTCAACCACGCCCAGAGGCAACTCGGCTCGGCGAACACGCCCCAGCAGGCCCAGCGGGCCCTCGCCGCCCTGAATGACCAGCTGCAGTCCCTCAACAACCCCAGCACCGGGGCGCAGGTGGCCGCCGCCCAGGCGGCGGGTCCGGCGCTCGGGTCCGACCCGGCGTCGCAGGCCCTGGGTGGGGCCCTGTCCTCCTCGAACCTCAAGGCGGCCGCCCAGCAGGCGCAGGCACTGGCCGATGCCCTCAACAGCCTGACGCCCGCCCAGCGGGCGCAGCTCGCCCAGAACCTGAGCCAGGCAGCGGCCGCCGCCCAGAACCCGCCCCTGGGGTCCTCGCTGGCCCAGGCGGCGGGAGCCCTGGCCGCGGGCAACGTCTCGGGGGCGAAGCAGGCCCTGTCGCAGGCGGCCCAGGGGCTCTCGTCGCTGGCCGGGCAGCAGGCGGGCCAGCAGGAGCTGGCCCAGGCGGAGTCGGCCACCCAGCTGGCCCAGGAGCTGGCCGCCCAGGCCACCGCCGGCCAGGGGCAGGGCCAGGGGCAGGGCCAGGGGCAGGGGCAGGGCCAAGGACAAGGGTCCGGCCACGGCAGCCCCGGCAGCGGCACCGGCTCGGGCGGTCCCAGCGCCGGGGGCGGTCAGGCAGGCAGCCCTAGCCAGAACGTGTACGTCCCGCCCAAGGGCCAGGCGCAGGGCACGCAGGTCCCGATCGGCCCCCTCGGCCAGGGCTCGAGCGTGCCCGAGACCGGCTACCAGAGCGTCCTGGGGTCGTACCAGCAGGTCGAGCTGAACGGCCTCGACCAGACATCGCTCCCCCCGGACGAACAAACCCTCGTGCAGCGGTACTTCAACGGCCTTGATCAGACCGCCGTCGCTCCAGGCGGAGGAGTGAATGAGGCGCCCCAGCCATGAGCGAGGCCCCCACCATCGCTGCCACCGACGGCCGGCCGGTTACCCCGGAGCAGTTCGCCGCCGCCGCCGAGACCATCGAGCGCGAGCTGCGCACGGTCATGGTGGGCCAGGCGGCTCTGCTGCGCGACGCCATCACCTGCCTGCTGGCGGGCGGCCACGTCCTGCTGGAGGGCGTCCCCGGCCTGGGCAAGACGATGCTGGTGCGGACACTGGGCCAGGTGCTGTCGCTGCGCTTCTCCCGGATCCAGTTCACACCCGACCTGATGCCCGCCGACATCGTCGGCACCAACATCATCCAGGACACCGACGGGGGCCGGCGCTTCGCCTACCAGCCCGGCCCGCTGTTCGCCAACCTGGTGCTGGCCGACGAGGTGAACCGGGCGACGCCCAAGACCCAGAGCGCCATGCTGGAGGCGATGCAGGAGCGCTCGGTCACCGTCGGCACCGAGACCCGGCGGCTCCCCTCCCCGTTCTTCGTCCTGGCCACGCAGAACCCCATCGAGCTGGAGGGCACCTACCCGCTGCCCGAGGCGCAGCTCGACCGTTTCCTCTTCAAGATCCTCGTCCCGTTCCCGTCGGCCCCCGACCTGATGGAGATCGCCAAGCGGACCACCGGAGAGCACAGCGCCACCCCGAAGGTGGCCGCCGACGCCGCCCTCCTCCTCGGGATGATCCACCTGGCCCGGGCGGTGCCGATCGCCGACCACGTGCTGGACTACGCCGTCCGCCTGGTGTCCGCCACCCACCCCGACCGCTCTACCTTGGCCTCGGTCACCCGCTACGTGCGCTTCGGGTCCAGCCCGCGCGGGCTGCAGGCCCTCGTGTCCGCCGGCAAGGTGCGGGCCCTGCTGGCCGGGCGCTACAACGTGGCCTTCGAGGACATCACGGCCGCCGCCCTGCCCGCCCTGCGCCACCGGGTGCTGGTCAACTTCGAGGCGGAGGCCGCCGGGGTAGCCGCCGATACGGTGGTCACCGAGCTGCTGGACGCCGTGGTCCCGGAGCCCGCCCGCTGAACTCCTGCTGCCCGCCGGCTTCGTGACCCCCGCCTTCGCGGTCGCCGGCCCGCACGACGTCGGGCTCTCCCCGGCCCTGCTCGCCCGGCTGGACCGGTTGACCTTCCGCTCCCGGCGGCCGGTCGTGGGGTCAGGGGCCGGGCAGCGGATCTCGCCCCGGCCCGGGACCTCGGCCGAGTTCTCCGACTACCGGACCTACGTGGCGGGCGACGACTTCCGCCGGGTGGACTGGAACGCCTACGCCCGCCTCGACCGCCTCATGCTGCGCCTGTATCTCGGCGAGGAGGACCTGTCGGTCCACCTGTTCGTGGACACCAGCGCCTCGATGCACTGGGGCGAGCCCGCCAAGGACGCCGCTGCCCGCTCCATCGCCGCCGCTCTCGCCTACGTGGGGCTCTCGGGCTTCGACCGCCTCGGAGTCGCCGGCTTCGCCGACCGGGTCACCGGGCTGCTGCGCCCCCAACGCGGCCGCCAGAGCTGCCCCCGGGTCTGGGGCACCCTGCGCCGGCTGGGCTCCCAGTCGACCGGCCCGGCCAGCGACTTCACCACCCTCCTCCCGGTCACCCGCTCACTGCGCCCCGGGATCACGGTGATCCTCTCCGACTTCCTCACCCCGCTCGGCGGCGAGGACCGGCCGGCCACCCTGGGCACGGCCCTCGCCGCCCTCCGGGGGGCCCGCCAGCAGGTGACCCTCCTGCAGGTGCTGGCCCCCCAGGAGCTGGACCCGGTGGTCGCGGGCGACGTCGCCCTCACCGACGTCGAGACCGGCGCCCGCGTGGACGTCACCGTCACCCCGGCACTCATCGCCGCCTACCGGGATGCCCTCGAGGAGCACACGGAACGGCTGCGCGCCCTGGCCCGCGCCCACCAGGCCCTCTACCGCCGGGTACGCAGCGACGAGCCCCTCGATCTCGTGGTCGTGGACGTGTTCCGGCGCATCGGCCTGCTCACCTGACCCCGTACGCCATGCATCCCAGCCGCCGACTACCCTCCCCGTGGACTGTCTGTGAGTGTTCCGCGTCGCTGTACGGGACTGGGCACTCACAGACACGTGGCCGCCGCCCCCTCCCGGTGGGCTGCCTGTGAGTGTTTCGCGTCGCTATACGGGACTGGGCACTCACAGACTTCCTCGGGGCGGCCCAACTGCCTCGGATCCGGCACCCGAAGGTCCAGCTAGCCCGCCGCCCGCCGCGGCCACGGTCGCGCGCTGGTGACCTTCCTCGCCCCGGCTGCCGCCGCCTTCGGCGTCATCGTGCCGGCGATCGTCGCCCTGTACTTCCTCAAGGTCCGCCGGACCCCCGTCCCGGTCTCCAGCACGTTGCTGTGGCGTTCGATGATCAAGGATCGCCAGGCCAGCGTCCCCTGGCAGCGCCTGCGCATCTCGTGGCTGCTCATCCTGCAGATCCTGGCGGCCATCGCCCTGGTGCTGGCCCTCATGCGCCCCGCCCAGAGCGCGCCGGCTCCGTTGGCGGGCCACACCATCGTGCTCATCGACGCCTCGGCCACCATGCAGGCCACCGACGTCCACCCGAGCCGCTTCCAGGAGGCCAAGTCCCAGGCGGCCAAGCTGATCGGCGAGGTCAAGGCGGGCGACCGGATGACCTTGATGGTGCTCGACGGCAACCCGCGGGTGGTCGCCGACAGCGTCGGGAACCAGGGCCCCCTGCGCCATGCCCTCGACACCCTCCAGCCGGGCGACGGTCCTGCCGACCTGCAGGGTGCCCTGGCGCTGGCCGCCTCGGTGTCCGGGTCGGGTACGGACACCCAGCTGGTGGTGCTGTCCGACGGGATCACCGAGCCGGTGGTCGCCCCGGTGGCGCTCCCCTTCCAGGTCACCTTCCACGCCATCGGGGCCTCGGGTGAGGACCTCGCCATCACCGCGCTGTCGGCCCAGCCCGGCGACACCGGCCAGCAGGCCTTCGCCCATGTGCAGAACACTGGCCGCCAGCGCCGGTCGGCGACGGTCAACCTCAGCGTGGACGGGCGCCTGACCAACGCCCGCACCATCGCCCTGGACGGCGGGGCGGGCCAGGACCTCACCTTCCCACTGCCGCCGGGCGCCCAGCAACTCCACGCCACCCTCGACCCGGGCGACGCCTTCGCCCTGGACGACTCGGCCTGGGCCCTCGCCCGCCCGGCCCGCGGCTACCGGGTCCTGCTGGTGAGCAACGGCAACGTCTTCCTCCAGCAGGCCCTGAGCCTCGTGCCCGGGATCACGGTCACCTCCGTGAGCGCGACGGCCAGCGCCTACAGCGCCGAGCCCCCCGCCGACCTCTACGTCTTTGACCAGTTCACCCCGCCCACCCTGCCCGCCGCGCCGGTGCTGCTGGTGGACCCGCCGAGCGGGGCGGCGGGGGCCATGGGCAACGCCTTCTCCCCGGGCCCGCTGGAGCCGGCCGGGCCGAACCCGCTCCTCACCGGCCTGACACTCAGCGACGTCCACGTCGCCGCCGCCCACGACCTGACGAAATCCGGCTTCGGCCAGCCCCTCATCACCTCGCCCGGGGGGCCGGTCGTGGAGCTGCGGCAGCCGCCGGCCGCACCGGCCCGGGGCGTGCTGATCGGGTTCGACCTGCACGAGTCCGACCTGCCGCTGCGCACCGCCTTCCCGGTGCTCATCGACCGCCTGACCGGCTGGCTGCTCCCCCAGACCACGCAGGCCACCTACCACCCGGGCGATGAGGTCGGGATCGCCGAGACCGGCAGCGACCTCGGCGTCATCCGCCCCAACGGCCACCTCGACGCCCTGACCGCCGCCCAGCCGCTCGTCTTCGCCGACACCGGGACGCCGGGCGTCTACACCGTCGTCCGGGTGAGCGGTGGGAGCCGTTCGACGCTGTCCCGCTTCGTGGTGAACGCTGTCCCGGCACCGATCGCCCCGGTCCCCCAGCTCACCCTCGCCCAGGGGGCGGGCGGGCCCCGGGCAGCCCGGCGCTCCCAGCGCACCGAGTGGTGGCCCTGGGCGGCGGCGGCCGCCCTGGTGCTCCTGACCGCCGAGTGGGCGGTGTTCCACCGTGGCCTCTAGCCTCATCCAGCTCGCCCACCCGGCCCTCGGGGCCGTGGCGTTCCTGGCGCCGGTGGCGGCCGTGGCGATCTGGCTGGCGATGCCGCCCCCGCTCTCCCGGCGCCGGGGCCGGCTGTCACTCGGGATCCACCTGCTGGTGCTCCTCCTGCTCGCCGCCGCCATCGGCGGACTGGCCTTCGCCCGGGCGCCGCACGCCCAGAGCCTGGTGGCCGTGGTGGACCGCAGCGCCAGCACCGCCGGCGGCGCCCAGCAGGAGACTGAGGCCGTCGCCGCCCTGCAGCGCACCCTGACGGGGGCCAACGAGCTGGGCGTCGTCACCACCGGCGAGCAGGCGCTGGTCGAGCAGCCCCCGGCCCCGGCGGGCGCGGCGCCGGCGTTCACCACCTTCCAGACCAGCCCGGACGCCGACTTCACCGATCTCGAAGCCGGGTTGCGCCTCGGCGCCTCGGTGATGCCGACCACCACCCTGCAGCACATCGTGGTCGTCTCCGACGGGCAGCAGAACCTGGGCGACGCGGTCTCCGAAGCCCGGTCCCTGCGCTCCCAGGGGGTCCGGGTTGACGTCCTCCCGGTCGCCGTGCCCACCGGTGCCGAAGCCCGGGTGGACTCGGTGCACGCCCCGTCCAGCCTCCCGGCCGGGGCATCGACCCAGGTCCAGGTGGTCATCGACTCCAACGTGACCCAGACCGCCGCCCTGTCGGTGTCGGTCGACCAGACCCAGGTCTACCAGGCGCCGGTCAGCCTGGGCGCCGGCCAGACCACCGTGAACGTGCCGCTGCCGCCGGCGGTCTCGGGGTTCCACTCCATCACGGCCCAGATCTCGCCCCCGCAGGACACCTACGCCCAGAACAACGTGGGCGCCGCCCTCCTCCAGGTGACCGGTCCCGAGCGGGTGCTGGTGGTCGAGGGCGCCCCGGGGCAGGGGGCCAACGTCGCCAATGCCCTGAAGGCGGCTGCCCTCAACCCCACCACGGTGCCGCCCGCCGCCGTGCCCGCCACCCTCGCCGGGCTGGCCGCCTACTCGGCGGTGGCCCTGGTGAACGTTCCCGCCTCGGCTCTGAGCGCGGCGCAGATGGGCACCCTGCAGGCGGGCGTGCGGGACCTGGGCACCGGCCTGGCCGCCTTCGGGGGCCAGGACTCCCTGGGGCCGGGCGGGTACGCCGGCACCCCGCTGGACTCGACCCTCCCGGTCTCGGCCCAGCTGCCCCAGCAGCTGAAGAAGCCACCGGTGGCGGTCGTGCTCTGCCTGGAGACGATGGAGGACCCGCAGGCCGACGTCGTCGAGCGGGGGGCGGCGGTGGCCCTGGTCAACCAGCTCACCCCACAGGACTTCGTCGGGATCACCGACGGGGCGTCCGGGCTCGCCGTGCCCCTGCAGAGCGCGGCCAACAAGTCGGCAATCGACAACGCCATCCAGACCATGTCCTTTGGCGATCCCTCGACCTACTCGCCCTTCCTGAACGAGGCGGCCAAGGCCCTGAGCGCCAACCCCGGAACCAACCTGAACGCCAACAAGTTCATCGTGTTGGTGGGCGACGGCGACGCCTCGGACGACTACAACGGCGAGGGCAAGGCGCTGGCCGCCCAGGGCATCAGCGCCTCGGCCGTGGGCATCAATGTCCACTCCCAGTCGACGTTCATGACCAACATGCAGGCCTTCGCCACCGGGGGCGGCGGCGACTTCTTCGAGTCCGACAACCCTTCCCAGCTCCCCCAGCTCCTGCTCCAGGAATCGCAGAAGTCCCTGAAGCCGTGGGTGGTGCAGGGCAGCTTCACCCCGGCCCTCCACACTGCGAGCCCTGCCCTGGGCGGGGTGAACCCGTCGACTCTGCCCCCGATCGACGCCTACGTGGCCGAGACCACCAAGCCGGCCGCCCAGGACGTGCTCACCTCGCCGGCCGGCGACCCCGTGCTGGCCACCTGGCAGTACGGCCTCGGCCGGGCGGCCACCTGGACCAGCGACACCGACGGGCTGTGGACCAGGGCGCTCCTGGCGTCGCCGCAGTCGGGGACCCTGCTGGCCAACATCGTGGCCTGGACGCTGCCCACCCCCAGCGACTCGGCCCTCAACCTCCAGACCAGCGTCCAGGGCAACCAGGGCGCGATCACGGCCCAGCTGGCCACCTCGACCGCGCTGCCGGCCGGCGCCCAGGTGGTGGCCACGGTCGCCGGCCCCGACCTCTCCGGCGTGCAGGTCCCCCTCACCGCCACCGGCCCGGGCACCTACGTCGGGAATTTCCCCGCCGGCCAGACCGGCAGCTACCTGGTGCACGTCTCGGCGTCGTCCGGGGGCACCGTCCTGCACAGCACCCTGGGCGGGGTGGCGATTGCCTACTCCCCCGAGTACCAGTTCCTCGGCACCAACGCCGCCTTCCTGCGCCAGCTGGCCACGGCGGGGGGCGGGACGGTGCTGCCCAGTGCCGCTGCCGCCTACCGGGTGCGCCTCCCCCGGCTGTCGGTCAGCGAGGCGCTCACCGCCTGGCTGCTCGCCCTGGCAGCCCTCCTGGTCCCGATCGACATCGCCGCCCGGCGCCTGGTGGTCTCCCGGGCCGACACGAAGGTGTGGGCCGAGGCCGTCCGCCCCCCCGCCGCCCCGGCCGAGGTGGAGCCGACCCTGCTGCGCCTGCGGGGACGGCTGGACCGCCGGGCGGGTGGAGCCGAGAAGGCGAAGCCGGAGCCAGCCACGCCCTCAGCGCAGCCGGCCGAGGAACCGGAAGACCTGGCCGCCCGCCTGCTGGCCAAGCGGAAGAAACAGCCCTAACCGCTCGGGCGCAGGGCCGAGTTGGTGGCGCGATGTCTCCACTGTGGATACATCGCGCCAGCTTTCGCCCTCAGCCGGGTCCCCAGGTGTGTGTAGCCCGGCTAGCCCGCGGCAACCCCCGCCACCTCGTAGCCCTCGCCCTGGATGGCGGTGACGATCGAGTCGTGGCCCACCGCAGCGGCGTCGTAGGCGATGGTGACGTCCTTGCGGTCGAGGTCGACCTTCACACTGCTCACCCCGGCCAGGGCCCCCACGGCGCCCTCAATTGCAGAAACGCAGTGATGGCAGGTGACTTCGGGTACGGAGAGCACTTCCTGAACCATGGCCGCTTCCTCCTGAGGCGTCGTCAGCAGTCGTCGACCCATGCTACTGCCGGCCGCGCGGTAACAGACCCGGAGCACCAGGCGCAGCAATGCTGACGGAACCCTCAGACTTAGCAGGCACCGATGCTCAGGACGCCAGCAGCAGGCTCACCAGGAAGTGTGCGCCGATCGCCGTCAGCACCGCCACGTAGAGCAGACCCGTCGCCGACTGCGTCGAGCGGGCCCACACCGTGGAGCGGACCATGAGGCCCAGGCCGGCGGTCCCCGCGATGAGCAGCACCCAGGCCCACCAGTAGCTGGCGGCCGACATCTGCACCAGCCCGGGCAGCACCGCCCGCAGCAGCCGGCCCCGGGTGGCGACGCCCGCCACCACCACCGCCCCGATCGATGCCAGCATGATCCGGGTAGCCCCCTTCAGGGGCTCGAGGGGGAGGCGGGGCTGGGTGAGGTACCAGTGCCCCAGCACCATGGCGTGGGTAACGGCTCCCAGGAAGAAGGCGCCGCTCACCGACAGCACCACGCCGTCGCCGCAGCCACCGCAGCTCCGGGACCCGCCCTGCACGATGAGCCACACGCCCAGCCCGGAGGCCAGAGCCCCGGTCAGGATCTCCAGCGCCGGGCGCTGGGTGTACACCATGACCAGGAACAGGGCCATGAGCCCGGTGAGCACGAAGCCCTCCACCCGCAGCGTCCCCTTCAGGGCGAACGACAGGGCAGCGAGCAGGGGGACGATGCAGTAGGTGGCCGCCCGGTAGTGGCCGCGGTCGACCACCCGCCAGCCCAGCATGGTGATCCACATGAGGAGGAACGTCCCGGCGAGCGTCTCGACGCCGACGAGGATAAAGGCGCCAGCCGGGCCTTGCACTTCGGGGTGGGAGGGGGTTAGCCGGCGCTGCCGATGAGGCGCTGCACCCGGCCCGGGGCGAGCGCGCTGCCCCGGCGGGCCAGCTTGCGCAGCGTCCGCAGCACCTCGGGGTCGCCATCCCAGTGGTCCCGCAGCACCTGGTCGCTCGCCCCGTTCAGCAGGACGTCCAGGGCCACCACCGGCATGATCACGTCGTTGATCCGGCGCAGCCCCAGCAGCCGGCGGGGCACCATGCCGATGGGGTCCAGCAGGTAGGCGGTGATGCCGCCGACGATGAGCTTGTTGGCCTTCGGCACCCGGGGGTCCATCATCAGGGCGACCACCAGCTTGCCGATCGCCGGGACGGCCAGGCCCCAGCGCTTGAGCTCCCGCAGCAACAGGTCGGCGTTCACAGAGCCCAGCCTACCGGTTGTGGGCGGCGTGTTCGCGGGCGAGGGCCGCCGCCCCGAGCGCACCGGCGTCGTTGCCCAGGGCGGCGGCCACGATCCGGGGGGGCGGCCGCCGGTCCCCGACCCGCTGCCCCAGCTCCTGGCGGGCCGGCTCCAAGAGGAACCACCCGGCCCCGGCGGCGCCGCCGCCGACGACGACCAGGGCGGGGTCGAAGACGTTGACCAGGCTGGCGAGGCCGGTGCCCAGCCAGCGGCCCGCCCGCTCGAGGATGCCGGCGGCGTACTCATCGCCCGCATGCGCCGCCTCCGCCACCAGGGCCCCGGTGATGCGCTGCGGCTGGTCGCCCGCCAGCTCGAGCACGATGGAGTCCCCGGCCGAGCCGATGCCCTCCCGGGCCATCCGCCCGATAGCCGTCCCCGAGGCCAGCGCCTCGAGGCACCCGCGCTGGCCGCAGCCGCACATCGGGCCGCCCTCGACGAGGGTGATGTGGCCGAACTCGCCGGCGTACCCCCGATCGCCCTGCAGGAGGCGACCGTCCACAATCGCCCCGCCCCCGATGCCGGTCCCGACCGTCAGCAAGATCATGTCGGCCACCCCGCGGCCCGCCCCGTGCTGGTGCTCCGCCCAGGTGGCGGCGGTGGCGTCGTTGACCACGACCGACGGGAGGCCGAAGCGGCCCCGGATCGCCGCCCCGAGGTCCGGGTCCTCGAAGGCGAGGTTGGGCGAGAACATCGCCCGCCCTGACGGCCGCTCCACCATCGCCGCCGCGGCCACCCCCACCGCCGAGGGGCGCTCGTCCGAGGCGTCCAGCAGGGCAGCCAGCGTCCGCAGGGTGGATCGGGTGGCGGCGTCGGGCTCGGTCGGGCGCGTGGCCCGGGCGCGGATCTCCCCGGCCTCGTCGACCAGGGCGGCGAACACCTTGGTACCCCCGAGGTCGACCCCTGCGGTCAGCATCGGGCCGGGGGCGGCGCCCCTACTCGCCGGACTCGCAGCGCTTCTTCAGGCCCCCGAGCGCCCGGGAGACGATCATCTTCACTGCCTGCCGGCGGATGAACGACGGGACCGGGAAGCCCGGGTCGATCTCGAAGTTGTAGGTCACCGTCGTGGTGTCGCCGGTCTGGGAGAGGGCGTAGGAGCCCTTGATGAGCTTCACATCGCCCCCTTCCTCGTTGACCCAGGCGACGCCGTCGGGCGGGTAGGTGTAGTCGAGGGTGTACTTCACCGTCTTGATCTTGGCATCGAGCACGAAGGCGGCCCGGGACGGACGGCCCTCGCCATCCCGGTCCAGGATGCTGGCCTCCTTGAACTCCTCGTTCCACTTCGGGTAGGCCTCGAGATCGGTGACCACCTGCAGGATGCGGGTCGGGGTGGCCTTGATGTCGATTGTCTCGCTTCCGGACTCTGCTGCCATCGCACAGTGCCTTTCGTGAACGGTCCCCCCTACGAAGTGGTACCCGGCGCCGGGGGATCGGCTGATTCTAGAGCGCCTTTACAGAGAAAGACGAAGCGCGCGGTGGGTCTTCCTGAAGTACCCGGCATTGACGAGGTGCGTCCTCCCGACATGCGTCGAGGAGAGCAGCGGCTGGTGGATGTGGCCGAAGAAGACCCGCTGGGGCTGGACCTCACGCACGTAGGCCAGCAGCCCGGCCGACCCCCGCTCCCGCCGGCGGGCGATGGTGTCGTAGGTCAGCTCGGGCAGGTCGGGGGGGACGTGCGAGCAGACGATGTCCACCTCGCCCAAGGCCGCCAGCTTGGCATCGAAATCTTCCTCGGAGACCTCACCCGCCACCCCCAGCGGCGTGGGCAGCCCACCCCCGGCGAAGCCGACCCGCAGCCCCTCGATCTCGACCACCTTCCCGTCGACAAACTCGGCGCACGAGCCGAGTTCTTCAGCGGCGATGGCCGGTGAGTCTACGTTGCCCAGGATGAGCAGCGTGCGGGCGGGCAGGACCTGGGCGACCCGCCGGTAGCCCTCCCGGATCCGGCCCTGGAAGGCGGCCGTGACCTCTTCCTCCCGGCCCTCCCGCCGGCGGCGCATCACGGCCCGGGCCTCGTCGAAGCGGCGCTGCGCCCGGAGCTGGACCACCTCGGCCACCGCCTCGGCGCCGTAGACCTCGACGAGGATGCCGTCCATTGCCCGGTAGTCGATGACATTGATCAGGTCGCCCAGCAGCAGCAGGGTGTCCCAGGGTCCCACCTCCCGGGCGAGGGCCTCGACGCCGGAGTGGAGATCGGACACCACCTTGACCGCCATCCCCGCAAGGTTAGCCGCCCGGCATGCAAATCCAGACATCGGTCGGGCGCGGCAGGAAGAATGAGGGGTCTTGAGCGGGGAGAGGTTCGTGCTGTTCGATTTCGGCCACACCCTGGTGGATTTCCGCCGGGTTCCCGCCGCGCTCTTCGCCGCCTACGGCGAGATCCGCAACCGGCTGATCCGGGAGGCGCACCACGAGGTGCCTGAGACCGAGGACCTCGCCCGGCAGATCACCGACGCCATGGACGCCCTGGTGCGGCGCTCCTACGAGGAGGCCCGCATCCAGGAGCTGGACGTCGTCGAGCTGCTCACCGAGGCCTTCGCCGGCATCGGGGTCCACCTCCCCCCGACGCTGGCCCGTGAGCTGGCCGTCCTGGACCACCGGGCCTTCTCGGGGTCGATCGCCGTGCCTCAGGCCACCATCGGCGTCCTGGAGGCGCTGCGGGAGCGGGAGGTGGGCATGGGGCTGGTGTCCAACATCACCCTGATGCCGCACCTCCTCCGGGCCGACCTCGAGGCCCTCGGGCTGGCGCCCTTCCTCGCTGCCACCGCGTTCAGCTCCGAGTTCGGCTGGCGCAAGCCGGACCGGCGGATCTTCGAGCACGTGCTGAGCGGCCTGGGCGCCCGGCCGACGCAGGCCGCCTTCGTCGGCGACCGGCTGTATGACGACATCGGCGGCGCCCAGAAGGTCGGGATGCGCACCGTCCTCACCCGTCAGTTCCGCAACGAGCTCGACGGCGCCGAGCGCGCCGAGGCGCTGGCGGCGGGCGGCGATGTGGTGGCCACCCTGGAGCCCGACGCCGCCATCGACACGCTGGAGGACCTGCCCGCAGTCCTGGCGGGGTGGGGCTGGTGGAATTAGTGAGCAATGCGAGACAATCTCGGTTCTGCCTATGAGGAGGCCACGATGACCCAATCCCCGTCCCGCCCGCACCCGGCTGCCCGCCACCCGCTGGCCAGCGGCACCCTCCTCGCCCTGTTGGCGAGCCTCCTCATCGCCGCCCCGGGGACGCCGCTGGCGGGCCGGGCGGGGGCCGAGGTGGTGACGACCGGCACCATCTCGGAGATTGCGATCCCGACGCTGACCGCCGCCGCCGAACCGGTGGGCATCACCTCCGGGCCGGACGGCAACCTGTGGTTCACCGATGCCACCAACTCGGGCGTCGGCAAGGTGGCGACCAACGGCACCGGGGCCACGGTCCACGCCACCCTCACCCCGAGCGCCGAGCCGGTGGCCATCGCCTCCGACGGGTCCAACCTGTGGTTCACGGAGTTCACCGCGCTGATCGATCAGGTCGGGCGCACCACCGTGGGGGGCGTGGAGACCGACTTCGGGGTCTCCACCAGCCTGAGCCTGGCCACCGGCCTCACCCTCGGGCCGGACGGCCGGATGTGGATCGCCGAGAAGGGGGCCAACGCCATCGGGGCGATCGCGGCCAACGCCGGCGCCGGGACCAAGACCACCGACTACCCGCTCACCGGCACCGTGCACCCGGAGGCGATCGTGTCCCTGGCGGGCAACCTGTGGTTCACCGAGCAGAGCACCGGCAAGATCGGGGAGATGAACACCAGCGGGACGGTCCTGAACGAGTTCGCCGCGGCCACCGGCGTCGACGGCCTGGCGGCCGGGCCGGATGGGAACCTGTGGTTCACGGCCCCGGGTGTCGTCGGCCGGATGACCACCGGCGGGTCGGTGGCGACGTTCCCCATCGCCAGCTCGAACCCGACGTCCATCACCGCCGGACCGGACGGCAACCTGTGGTTCACGGACCAGGGCACCAACAAGGTCGGCTCGGTCACCACCGGGGGCACCGTCCAGGAGTACGCCGTCCCCACCGCCGGCGCCTTCTCGAGCTCGACGAACATCCCGCCAACGGGCATCACCGCCGGGCTGGACGGCAACATCTGGTTCACCGAGCCCAACACCGGCAAGATCGGCAAGCTCCTGATCAGCCCGTCGGTGGCCATCGCCCCGGCCAGCGCTTCGCTCACCTTCGGCAGCCAGGCGATCGGCAGTGCCAGCGCCCCCCAGGTGGTCACCGCCACGTCAACCGGCGGGGGTACCCTGAGCATCGCCTCGGTCACCCTCGGGGGCACGAGCGCCGCCGACTTCCGGATCGTGAGCGACGGCTGCGGAGGTCAGGCCCTCATCCCGGCACACAACTCCTGCACGGTGTCGGTCGCCTTCTCGCCCACCACCGGCCCGCTCGGGGCCCGCAACGCCACCCTGACCTTCGCTGACGATGCCGGGACCCAGTCCCAGGTGGTCAACCTTTCCGGGTCCGCCACCAGCGGCGCCGGGTTCAACCAGAGCAGCATCAGCTTCGGCAACCAGGCGGTCAGCTCGACCTCGGCGCCGGTGACCCTCACCTTCTCGAACAACGCGGGCGCCAGCTTCTCGGTGACCTCCACCAGCGTCACCGGCCCCAACCCCGATGACTTCCCCATCGTTGACGGGTGCTCCGGGGCGACGCTGGCTACCGGTCAGACATGCACCATCCAGGTCTCGTTCACCCCCGGCAGCCTCGGCCCGCGCAGCGCCATCCTGACCGTGACCGACGGGGCGCTCGGGAGCCCCCAGACCGTGCCGTTGTCCGGGACCGGGGTGGCGGCCACCCTGTCGTTCACCCAGACCCTGCTCCCCTTCGGCAACCAGCAGGTGGGGGTCACCAGCACCTCCCGGGCGGCGGTGCTCACCAACGTGAGCAACTCGCCGGTGGCGGTCACCTCGACGTCCATCACCGGGGCGGCGGCCGGCGACTTCGCCGTGACGTCGGACAGCTGCTCGGGCACCACGGTGGCCCCGGGGGGGACGTGCGCCATTGGTGTGGTGTTCCACCCGAGCTCCCAGGGCATCCGGGCAGCCTCGCTCCAGGTGCACGACACCGGCATCGACAGCCCCCAGTCGATCACCCTCCTCGGGCGGGGCGTCGTGACGCTGGGGTACTGGCTGGTGGCCAGCGACGGCGGCATCTTCAGCTACGGCTCCGTGGTGTTCCACGGATCGGCGGGCGGCATCCACCTGAACAAGCCCATCGTGGGCATGGCGGCCACCACCGACGCCGGTGGGTACTGGCTCGTGGCCACCGACGGCGGCATCTTCAGCTACGGCGACGCCAAGTTCCTCGGGTCCACCGGGTCGCTGCGCCTGAACAAGCCCATCGTGGGCATGGCCACGACCCCCGACGGCGGGGGCTACTGGCTGGTCGCCAGCGACGGCGGCATCTTCAGCTACGGCGACGCCACCTTCTACGGGTCCACGGGCTCGCTGCACCTCAACCGGCCGATCGTGGGCATGGTGCCCACCGTGGACGGTCACGGCTACTGGCTGGTGGCCTCCGACGGCGGCATCTTCAGCTACGGCGACGCCACCTTCTACGGGTCCACCGGGGCGATCCATTTGAACAAGCCCATCGTCGGGATGGCCGCCAGCCCCGACGGGGCGGGGTACTGGCTGGTGGCCACCGACGGGGGCATCTTCTCCTATGGTGACGCCCGGTTCTTCGGCTCCACCGGCTCAATCCACCTCAACAAGCCCATCGTTGGCATGGCGGGGAGCGCTTCGGGGAATGGGTACTGGATGGTGGCCACCGACGGCGGCATTTTTGCCTTTGGTGATGCGTCGTTCGACGGCTCAGCGGGCAGCATCCGCCTGAACCAGCCGATCGTCGGGATGGCGCCTGGTTTTTAAGCAACGGATTCAGCTTTTACGGTTCGAATCCGATATGGAGTAAGTTCACGCGCCGGAGGAAGCCCAGGAAGGAGTACGGGAGGGCGGAGCACCATTAACGCGCGCTGAAGATTCGCTCAGGCGCCGGGATGAACGCGCTGAATCGGGTGCTGGCCTTGCTTTGCAGGGCAGCCAGAGGGTAGGAACAGGCAAAGCAGGAACACTCAGCATCAAAAACAACACAAACAAGGCAGCTTTGAAGTCCCGCTCACAAAGGAGATGCGTATGCATGATCGCCGGTTGCGGTTGAGTTCAGCCCAGGTCGCCCTGGTGTCCCTCGTCGGCACAGTGCTGGCGGTGGCGCCCCTGGCGGCGTTGACGACTCCCGCCCAAGCGGCCATCGGCACCCTCACGCAGTTCCAGCCCACGTCCAGCACGGGCGGCAACTGCCCCGGATCCGGCATCGTCCAGAACAACAGCAGCGACCCGGTCGGCCTGACCACCCTCGGTGCCAACCTGTTCTACACCGATGCCGGCGAGGACCTGTCCGCCCCCAATTCGGGCGTGCCGGGCGGATCACCCGCTCCCAGCTGCCAGATCGGGTCGTTTGACCCGGCGTCGCAGACCCTCTCCCTCTACCAGGTCGAGCCGCCGGGCGCGGTGACCGTCGCCATCGCTCCCGACGCGCAGGGCAACCTGTGGGCCGTGAACAACGGCAGCTCGACCAACGACATCGACTCCTTCACCGCCCAGGGCGGCAACCGGTTCGCGCCCGTGGGAGTGGCCGACCCAAACCAGACAACCGGCACCGCCTCGCCGCAGCTGACCGACATCACCCCCGGCCCCGACGGGCGCATGTGGTTCACCGAGTTCGGGGCGGGCCGGATCGGCGCGATCAACACCGAGGGCACAGGCCTCAGCATCTTCACACTGCCCGGCGGCCAGCCGCTCGGCACGACCACGACCGTGACCGAACAGCCTGAGGCCATTGTGGCCGGGCCGGACGGCAACCTGTGGACGACGGTGCAGGGCGGCAGGTACATCGGCGTGCTCGACCCGACCGGCCACCTGGTTCACCAGTTCGCCGCCGTGCCGCCTGCCGGCGACCCGGCCCCGTCCAACGCCGGGGTCGCGCTCGCCGGTCTCGACGGCATCACCGTCGGCCCGGACGGCGCCGGCGGCAAAGCGCTCTGGTTCACCGCCGAAGGTGACCACAGCCCCGGGAGCCCGCCCTTCCGGCCGACGATGGTGGGCAACGGCGCCCTCGGCATGATCACCACGGGAGGTGCCATTCATACCTTCGTCCCGCCCGGCGACCTCCCCGGCTCGGGCAACGGGTTCGGCGCCTTCGCCCCCAACTCGATCATCGCCGGCCCCGACGGCAACATCTACATGACCGACGTCTCCACCAGCTCGGTGTGGCAGTTCAACCCCACCACCCACGCCTGGCTCTCGGTCTCCGTGCCCGGGTGCCACGACCCCAACTCCAACACCAACATCAGCCCCTTCTCCGGCAACGTGCAGCCCACCGGCATGACGGTCGGCCCCGATGGCAACGTCTGGTTCACCGAGAACAACACCTGCGGCGCACTGGATCGCGTATCGGTTGCGTCGGCCATCACGTTCTCGCCGTCGCCGCTGGCGTTCGGCACGCAGGGCGTCGGGACGGCGAGCTCTCTGGCGGTCACGGCAATGAACACCAGCGGGGCGGCGATCAGCATCAGCAATGTCCAGGTGGTCGGCCCCAACGCCGGCGACTTCACCATCCCGACCAACACCTGCGGAGCGTCGCTCGGGTCCGGGGCGTCGTGCAGCGTCACCGTGCAGTTCAAACCCAGTGCCCAGGGCACGCGGACCGCATCCCTGCAGTTCACCGACACCGGATCGGGCAGCCCGCATGCAGTGGTGCTGAGCGGCACCGGTTCCGGCGCCCCCACCTTGACCCCGAACAGCGCCACGTACCCCGATCAGGGGGTCGGCACCACCGGTAGGGCCATCGTGTTCAGCCTGAGCAACGTCACCGGAGCACCGGTGGCGGTCAACCCCGGCGGCGTCAGCGTGGGCGGCACCAACGCCGGCGACTTCCTGGTGCTGTCCGACGGCTGCTCCGGCAAGACGGTGGCGAGCGGGTCCAGCTGCGCCGTGCAGGTCGCCTTCCGGCCCACCGCGCTTGGGGGCCGCTCGGCGTCGCTGTCCGTCGCCTTCGCCGGTGCCGGCAGCCCGCAGACCTCCAACCTGGCGGGGAGGGGCGTCGCCCCCGCCGCCAGCGGCGGCGGCTACTGGCTGGTGGCCACCGACGGTGGCATCTTCAACTACGGCAACACCTCGTTCTTCGGCTCGACGGGCTCCATCCACCTGAACCAGCCCATCGTCGGCATGGCCCGCACGCCCGACGGCGGCGGCTACTGGCTGGTGGCCAGCGACGGCGGCATCTTCAGCTACGGCGACGCCAAGTTCTTCGGCTCGACGGGCTCCATCCACCTCAACAAGCCCATCGTGGGCATGGCCTCCACCCCGGACGGCCAGGGCTACTGGCTGGTGGCGACCGACGGCGGCATCTTCGCCTACGGCGACGCCAAGTTCTTCGGGTCGACGGGCTCCATCCACCTCAACAAGCCCATCGTGGGCATGGCGCCCACCCTGGGCGGCGGTGGCTACTGGCTGGTGGCCAGCGACGGTGGCATCTTCAACTACGGCGACGCCTCGTTCCACGGCTCCGCCGGGTCGATCCACCTGAACAAGCCGATCGTGGGCATGGCAGCCACGACCAGTGGGGGCGGCTACTACCTGGTGGCCACCGACGGCGGCATCTTTGCCTACGGCGACGCCCTGTTCCACGGCTCCGCCGGGGCGATCCACCTGAACCAGCCCATCGTCGGCATGGCGGGCACGCCCGACTCGGGCGGCTACTGGCTGGTGGCCAGCGACGGCGGCATCTTCAACTACGGCGACGCCGGCTTCTTCGGCTCCGCCGGGGCGATCCACCTGAACAAGCCGATCGTGGGGATGACCGCCCGGTAGCCCCACCTGCAGTCCCGACGTTTCCCGGCCGGCCGGGGGCACCTGCCCCCGGCCGGTGCGCGTCGGGAGGCGGCTCGCCCGGGATTGGCCGGGTGGGCGTCGCAACCGGCGACGCCCGAACGAGGACAATGACGCGACCCGATGCCCGCTATTCACGGAGGAGGCCTCAGATGCGAAGCCACGCAATGCTCATTCTCTGCGACGCCTGCCGCAAGGAGATTCCAGATGAGGCCGCCAAGGAGGTGGTCTTCCAGGTGGATGGGGTGCGCTACCGGCTCGAATTGTGCTCGAGCTGTCTGGACGGCCAGATGGGCCTGCACCCCGATCACCGGTGGATTCCCGGCTTCCGCAAGCGTACCGCGCTGGCGTTCGTACTCCATTCGGCCGACGAACTTCCCGGCCGGCTGGCCGGCACGGCCGGTCTTCCGGCGACTGTGGGCACCGCAGCGGCACAGTAGTAAGGCACCATGGAGCGTAGTCACATTTCGGGTGAACAAGATGCTCGTACATAGTTGAGGAAGCGCGGGAACTCGGCTATGGAGCACGCCGAGATGGAGCTTGCCCGGCATTGAGCCCTGCTGCGCCACGTCTTCCAGCTCCCGGGCGGGGGCGGGCGGCATCGCCCTGCTCCCGGAGCGCTCGCCTGGGCGTCACGGCGCACGCTCACCCCTGGGTCAAGCCGGTCAAGCCGGTCAAGCCGGGCCCGGGACATGCGCGGCCTCCTATCGGCGATCGGCCCCGCGAACGGGCGGTTCAACCATAGAACCTTGCCACGCGGCCCGGCGGTGTGAGCAATTCAAGCTATTCGAGAGGACCTGGGCGTGCTCACAGGGGGCACACAGACACTGTTCGCGGTCTTGAAGCAAGCCATCAGGAAGCGGCTTCCTGCGCCGCTCGGAGGATTAAAAATGGTCTCGATCCTGTTAAATACCCCCGCATCCCTCTGTGTACATCGGTAATTTCCCTTGCTTTCCCCGTTTGTTCGCGGTAGAAACGGGTACCTAGCAGAGCCGGTACCGTCCGGCCCCCTCCCATACCGGATGCCTTCAGACGTCCGTCTCGCAAAGGAGTTGTGTATGCAGCGGTTTCGGTTGGTCAGCCCCGGCTTCCTCGGCCGTGTCCTCACATTGGCGATCCTGGGGTCCGTGCTGGCGCTCCTCCCCGGGTCCACTGTCACGGCTCTGGCGGCACCAGCCGCCGGCGCCACCGGCCACATCGACGAGTTCGCCGTCAGCGCCACCGGAAGCCCCATGGGCATTACTACCGGGCCGGACGGCAACCTCTGGTTTGCCGAGGCGTCCGGGGCCATCGGGCGGATCACCCCGTCTGGCACTGTCAGCCAGTTCGCGGTGACCAACGCCGCCAGCGCCCCGGTGGGCATCGCCTCCGGCCCGAACGGCAACCTCTGGTTCACCGAGTCATCGGGGAGCGGCAACGCCGTGGGCGAGATGACCCCGGCGGGAGTCATGGTCAACACCTTTGGCCTGCCCACCGCCTCGGTCGTACCCACGGGCATTACGGCGGGCCCGTCCGGCACCAATGCGGTCTGGGCCACTGAGTACGCCGGCGGCCACGTCGTCGAGGTGGGCGCCACCGGGACCGTCACCACCCAGCCGGTGTCGGGCACCGTCATCGGGCTCCCCACCGAGATCACCACCGGCCCGGACGGCAACCTGTGGTTCACCGAGCAGGACGGCGCGACGCCCACGGTCGGGCAGATGACCCCGGCCGGCGTGCTCACCAACCATTCGGTCACCACCACCACCCTGGCGAACAGCAACCTGGGTGACATCACCGTGGGACCGGACAACAACTTGTGGTTCACAGAGTCGGGCGACGGGACGGGCAACGGCTTCGTCGACAAGGTGGTCCCCGCCACCGGGGTCGTCACCCGCTTCCCCCTGACCACCACCACCGCCCAGCCGCTCGGCATCACGTCCGGCCCGGACGGCGATCTGTGGGTCACCGTCGCCGGCACGAACACCATCGACCAGATCAGCACGACGGGCACCGTGGTGGCGGAGTACCCGGTGCCCAGCGCCAATGCCTTCGCACCGACCCTGCCGGCCAGCAGCGCCGTCGGGGGCATCACGGAAGGCCCGGACGGCAACATCTGGTTCACCGAACAGACCACCGGCAAGATTGGCCGCCTGACGATCTCCGGCAACGTATCGGTGAGCCCCAACCCGGTCGCCTTCGGTGAACAGGGGATCGGCGCCACCTCGACCGTCCGGACGGTCACCGTCACCGCCAGCGGCGGCGCCGCCACCGTCACCGCGGTCAGCCTGGCCAATGTGACCGGCACCCAGTTCGCCATCGCGTCCGACAACTGCACCAACGCAGTGCTGACCCCGGCCAGCCCCACCTGCACGCTCGGGCTGACCTTCAACCCCGCCGCCACCGGCGCCCAGGGGGCCACGCTCACCGTGACCAGCTCGGCGAGCAACTCGCCGGCGGTGGTACCCGTCACGGGTTCCGGATCCGTCCTGACCACCAGCGTGTTCCCTTCGGTCACCCTGTTCCCGAACACCGGGCTGGGTACCACCAGCACCTCCCGCTCGGTGTTCCTGGGCAACGCCGGTCCGGGGAACCTGACCGTGGGCAGCGTGTTCGTCACCGGCACCGCCAAAGCCGAGTTCCCCATCGTGCAGGACCACTGCTCCGGCCAGACGCTGGCCCCGCAGGGCCTCTGCTCGGTGGCGGTGGAGTTCGCCCCGGTCACTGAGGGCGTCCAGGCGGCAACGATCAGCTTCCAGGACAATGCCGCCAACAGCCCGCAGACGGCGCTGCTTATCGGGCGTGGCGTCCAGCAGAGCGGGTACTGGCTGGTCGCCTCCGACGGCGGCATCTTCAGCTACGGCCCCGGGGCCAAGTTCTTCGGCTCCACCGGCAACATCAAGCTCAACAAGCCGGTGGTGGGCATGGCGGCCACCCCGGACAGCCAGGGCTACTGGTTGGTGGCCACCGACGGCGGCATCTTCAGCTACGGCGACGCCAACTTCTTCGGCTCGACCGGCGCCATCAAGCTGAACCAGCCCGTGGTTGCAATGGCATCAACCCCAGACGGCCAGGGCTACTGGCTGGTGGCGTCCGACGGCGGCATCTTCAGCTACGGCGACGCCAAGTTCTTCGGCTCGACCGGCAGCATCAAGCTGAACAAGCCCATCGTGGGCATGGCGGCCACCGCCGACGGCCAGGGCTACTGGCTGGTGGCGTCCGACGGCGGCATCTTCTCCTTCGGGGACGCCAGCTTCTTCGGCTCCGCCGGCAGCATCAAGCTCAACAAGCCGGTGGTGGGCATGGCCCCGACGGCCGACGGCCAGGGCTACTGGCTGGACGCCTCGGACGGCGGCATCTTCACCTACGGGGACGCCACCTTCCAGGGTTCGGCAGGCAGCATCAAGCTCAACAAGCCCATGGTGGGCATGACCCCCACCCCGACCGGCGGCGGGTACTGGCTGGACGCGTCGGACGGCGGCATCTTCAGCTACGGCGACGCCAAGTTCTTCGGCTCCGCCGGCAGCATCACGCTGAACAAGCCGATGGTGGGCATGGCGGCCTCGAACTAGCCGCTTCGCACCGCAGGTTCACCGGGGACCCTTCGGGGTCCCCGGTGCGCGTCGGGGGCACTGAGGGCGCGCACGGCCGGGAGGTCGGCGGGACCGGGGCCGGGGAGGTGGGGGACTTTCGTCCCGGGCAGTGGGACAAATGTCCCCCAGTTCCCCCATGCGCACCCCAGGCCGGGCGCCCGGGCTCAGCCCCCGAACCGGCGGGTGCGGGCCGAGTAGGCCAGGACGGCATCGACCACGTCGTCCTCGGTCACTTCGGGGCAGTACTTCGTGGTGAAGATCAGCTCGGCGTACGCCGCCTGCAGTGGCAGGAAGCCCGACGACCGGTATTCCCCAGACGTTCGCCACACGATGTCGGGGTTGGGATAAGGATGGCCCGCGGTGTCGAGGAAGTCGCCCAGCACCAGGCTCGCCGGGTCCGCGCCCGAGGCGGTGGCGTGCGCCAGCAGGCGGGCCACCGCCCGCTGCAACTCGTCCGCCCCGCCGTAGTTGATGGCCAGGGAGATCACATTGCGCTCGAAGTGGGCGGTCTCGGCGGTGATCTCGTCCACTGCCTCCAGCAGCGAATCCGGCAGCCCGGCCGGGAACCCGGCCTGCGCCGCCGCCCCCTCCATCCCGACGGGCGCCCCGTCCCGGCGGCCGATGTGCACCACCCGCACCTCCTCCTCGAGCGCCTCGGGGAGCAGGTCGCGGATCCAGGACTCGTAGAGGGCGAAGAGCCCGGCCACCTCCTCCGGCGAGCGCTTCCAGTTCTCGGTGGAGAACGCCCACAAGGTCACGGTGTGGATGCCGATGCGCCGGCAGAAGCGGGAGAGCCGGCGGGCGGCGTCGAAGCCCCGGCGGTGGCCCTCGATCGGGGGCACGCCGTGCTGCCATGCCCAGCGGCGGTTGCCGTCCGGGATCACGGCCAGGTGGGTGGGGATGCGGGCGCCGGCCAGGCGCTCCGCCGGATCGCGCACCTGCTGGATGCGCTCACTCATGGCTGGGTTCACATCCAAACTCTACGGCCGCCAGCGTATGTACCGGCTGGAGATAGCGATGGAGATCTCGTGGAGAACTTGCGAGATTCCTGCGGGGACCCCCCTCACTCGAGGACGGGGACCCGATCGATGACGAGGCGGGACAGCCGCTCGAGTGCCTCCCGGGCCGGTCCGGGCGGAGCGGCCTCCAGGGCGGCCAGGCTCTGGTCGACGTACCCGGCGGCAACCTCGAGCGACCGCTCGAAGGCCCCGGTGCGCACGACGGCCGCCCGGATCAGGTCGATGTCCGGGTTGGGGGTCCCGAGAGCCGACGCCAGCGAGGGGTCGGCCTCGACCGCGAAGATCAGCGGCAGGGTGTAGACCCCGTCGCGCAGGTCGGTGCCGGGTGCCTTCCCCAGCTCCTCCTCGGTGGCGGAGATGTCGAGCAGGTCGTCGGCGATCTGGAAGGCGGTCCCGAAGTAGGAGCCGAACTGCCGGGTGCGCTCCGCCTCCTCGGGCGTGGCACCGGCCAGCGACGCCCCCAGGCGGGAGGCGGCCTCCAGCAGTGCCCCGGTCTTGTCGTCCACCGTGGAGAAGTAATGCTCCGGCGAGCGCCGGATGTCGTACAGGTGCTCCAGCTCCCGGACCTGGCCCTGGACCACCCGGGCGATGGCGTCGGCGAGGACCCGCGGCACGTCGCCGCCCACATCGGCCGCCATGCTGGAGGCCCGGGCGAAGAGGTAGTCCCCCACCAGGATGGCGACGGTGTTGCCCCACTTGTCGTTGGCGCTCGGGACCCCCCGGCGGACCGTGGCCTCGTCGATGACGTCGTCGTGGTACAGCGTGGCCAGGTGGGTCATCTCGATGGCAGCCGCGGTGGCGTCCGAGTCCGGCCCGCACCCCGCCCACATCCCGGAGGAGAGGGCCAGGAGCGCAGGGCGCAGGCGCTTGCCTCCGGCCTTGGTCAGGTAGGTGGCGGTCTCGGTCAGGAACGGGGTGCCGGCGACCGACGACTCGACCAGCAGGTTCTCAATCCGCTCGAGGTCGCCCGCAACGAGGTCGAGCGCCTCCGCCATCTGATCCCGGGACAGTGGTTCCATCGCGTGCTCGTAGCCCTTCCGCTCAGTCCAGTAGTTCCGCTGGGAGCGGGAAGTGTACGTCCTCGGTGGCAACCTCCAGCGTTTCCACCTCGCCGAACCCGGCTGCCCCGAGGTAGGCCACCACGCGGTCGACCAGCACCTCGGGCGTCGAGGCCCCCGACGAGACGCCCACCACCCCGGCTCCCAGGAGCCAGGCCGGGTCGATCGCGGTCTCGTCGCCCACCAGGTGCGCCGGGGTGCCCGCCTCGGCGCTCACCTCCACCAGGCGGTTCGAGTTCGAGGAGTTCTCCGAACCGACGATGAGCACCAGGTCGCTGCGCCCGGCCAGCGCCTTCACTGCCTGCTGGCGGTTCTGGCTGGCGTAGCAGATGTCGTCGTGCCGGGGCCCGACCATCGCCGGGAACCGGTCCCGGAGGGCGGCGATCAACTCGACGGTGTCGTCCACGGCCAGCGTCGTCTGGGTGAGGAAGGCGACCCGGTCGGGGTCACCGGCGACCGCGCGCTCGACATCGGCGAGGTCCTCGATCACCGTCACCCGCCCGGGGGCTTCCCCGGCGGTGCCTTCCACCTCCTCGTGGCTGCGGTGCCCGATGAGGAAGATGCTGCGCTCGGCCGAGGCGAAGCGGCGGGCCTCGACGTGCACCTTGGTCACCAGCGGGCAGGTGGCGTCCACGACGGTGAGCGAGCGCCGGGCGGCGTTCTGGCGCACCTCGGGCGAGACCCCGTGAGCCGAGAACACGCACACCGCCCCCTCGGGGACGTCGTCCTCGCTCTCGACGAAAATGGCGCCCTTGGCCTCAAGGCTGCGCACCACGTGCAGGTTGTGGACGATCTGCTTGCGGACGTAGACCGGGGCACCGTGGCGGGCCAGGGCGCGCTCGACGATCTCGACTGCCCGCTCCACGCCCGCGCACCAGCCGCGGGGGGCCGCGATGAGAATTTTCCGCGTCATTCTCGCCGGTCCTAACTCGGGGATCCAACTCCGGGATCAAACAGCGCGCGTGCAACAGGCTAGCATTTGAGCGGGTGCTCAATCTAGCTCGGGGTGTCTGCCGCTGTCAAATGGCGGGGGCCGCCAACTCTTCCGCTTGCTTGGCTGCCGCGACCTTGATCGCTTCGTCCAGCAGAGCCTCCACCATCCGGTCGGCGGGGACCCATCCGAGCTGCTTGCCACGGCTGAACAGCAAGCCGCGGCCCGGGCCTGCCGCTAAGCCGACGTCGGCGTCCCGGGCCTCGCCGGGCCCGTTCACCTCGCAACCCATCACGGCGATCTGAACGGGCGGCAGGTTGAGCTTCTCGAGCCGGGCCAGGACCTCGTTGGTCAGCCCCACCACGTCGAGCTCGGCCCGCCCGCACGACGGGCAGGCGACCAGGTCGAAGGTGGTCCGGCGCAGACCGAGGCTCTGCAGCACCTGCTTGGCCGCTTTCACCTCTTCGACCGGGTCGGCGGTGAGCGAGATGCGGATCGTGTCGCCGATCCCTTCGGCCAGCAGCGTGCCGATGCCGATGGCGGATTTCACCAGGCCCGTCGGTGGCGGCCCGGCCTCCGTGACCCCGAGGTGGAGCGGGTAGTCGCACTGGGTGGCCAGCATCCGGTACGCCGCGATCATCTGGGGCACGTTCTGGTGCTTGACCGAGATCTTGATGTTGGTGAAGCCCTCGTCCTCCAGGATGCGGACTTCGCCGAGGGCGCTCTCCACCAGGGCCGCCGGGGTCGGCCCGCCGTGACGGGCCACCAGGGCACGGTCCAGGGAGCCGGCGTTGGCCCCCACCCGGATCGGCACGTTGCGGTCCTTGGCCTCGCGCACCACCGTGCGGATGTGGGAGGGGTCCCGGATGTTGCCCGGGTTCAGCCGCAGGCCCTGGACACCCGCCTCGAGCGCCAAGAGCGCCAGCCGGTAGGAGAAATGGATGTCGGCCACGATGGGCACGCCGCCTTGCGCCACGATGGTGGGTAGGGCGCGGGCGTCCCCCTCGTGCGGGACGGCGACCCGGACGATGTCGGCCCCCTGGGTGGCCAACTGGTGGACCTGAACGAGGGTGGAGCCGATGTCGTCGGTCTTGGTGGTGCACATCGACTGGATGGAGATGGGGGCCCCGCCACCGATGTCCACGGTACCGAGCCGGATGCGGCGGGAGGCGCGGCGTTCGGTAAGCATCGCGGCCAGCTTACCGTCCGGCTCCCTTCAGAGGGTCGAGTGGGCGGTCTGGCCGCCCTGCTGCCATGGCTTCTCCACATCCATCTCGAACCATACGCAGGTGGTCGGCTCCTGCCGCACGCCCCACCGGTCGGCCATCTGCCCGACGAGGTACAGGCCGCGCCCGCCCTCCTCAGGCAGGTCGGGGGCAGGTGGGGGCGTGAAACCCCAGCCCCCGTCGCGCACCTCCACCCGGACGGTGGAGTGCCCCACACACACGTGGAGGTCAATGGGTGCCCCGGCGTCGGGCGGGGCGTGGCGGTAGCTGTTGGTGACCAGCTCGGTGACAAGGAGGCGGATATCGTCCAAGCAGTCTGGCACCACCACGGGCCGGAGCCGATCCAGGGCACGCCGCGCCTCGGCGGGCGCGTGCGGCGAGGGGGGCAGGCGTCGGGTGAAGGAGGTGGGAAGACGTGGCGGGCGCAGCTGATGGTGCAGTTGGCGCGTGATGGGATAATTCATACTAGTCCATTACCCAGGGATGCCCGCTTTCCATCCCCGCCGTCATTACCCGTACAGATTTTCTACGCGCGCGGTTGTCAACCCCCCGGCAGGCCTCCCCGGAGCCAGGCGATGTCCTCGCCGATGCCGGGCCACGGGGTCTCGAAGATCGCCACCGGGGCCCCGGCAGCCTCGACCATCGCCCGGATGACCTCCGGGGGGATCTCGCCGGCGGCGACGTTGGCGTGGCGGTCCGCCCCGCTCCCCGCCGCGTCCCGGGAGTTGTTGACGTGCAGGAGGTCGATCCGGCCGGTCACCGCCTTCGCCCGCTCCACCACTGTGGCGAGGTCCTCGCCGGCGGCATGGGCGTGGCAGGTGTCGAAGCAGAACCCGGCCGGGAACCCGGCGAGCGCCTGCCAGAGCCGGTCGAGCTGCTCGACGTAGCGGGCGACGGCGTTGTCGCCCCCGGCGGTGTTCTCGATGAGGATCGGCACCGGGAACTCCCGCTCCTCGAAGACCTTCCACCACCGCCGGGGCCCCTCGGCGGGGTCGTCCTCGGCGTGGCCCCCGTGCACGATCACCCCGGCGGCGCCGATCACGGCGGCAGCGTCGGCGGTCTGGGACAGCGTCTTGCGGGAGGGGACCCGGACCCGGGGGTTGGGGTGGCAGATGTTGAGCCGGTAGGGTGCGTGGACGTAGATGGGGATCGGCGACGCCTTGAGCGCCTCGGCGTCGGGCCGGGGGGCCGGCTTCTCGAAGCTCTGCGGGTCCCCGAGGAAGATCTGGATGGCCTCCGCCCCCAGCGTCCGAGCGTCGCCGAGCGGATCCTCCTGGCCCACATGTGCCCCGATCAGCATGGCGGCAGCCTACCCGCCGGGGCTACGGCCCTGCGCCGATGCACCACCTGCAATTCTTTGGCCCTCTATCGCAATATCAAGGCTTTTTTGTCATAGGGTATCCGTAGCCTGACGGCAGTCTCGCCAGAGAGGAGGTCGTCATGGCTACCTGCAGGACATGCGGCGCAACCATCGAGGTCCCGGAGGGCTGGTCGGTGGGGCCGGCCGCCCGGCGCCATTACTGGGCCGAACACCCCGACGCGATGCTGCGCCACCGGGCGGACCGGGCCGCCGAGGAATCGCTGCCCGCCGAGCCGGCGAAGGCACCGAAGCCCAAGCGCCGGAAGGCGTAGACGGTTCACCCCCGTGCCGGCGCTCCCCGCGCCCCCATACCCAGAGGTGGAGGACTTTTGTCCCGGATACCGGGACATTTGTCCCCCACTTCGACGGCTGGGCGCCCCGGGCCGAGGCGGGGACGTGCGGGAGACCGTCTGATCCCGTTCCCGTCCCTACGTCCGGGAGGAACCTGGTGGGTCCCCGGCGGCGGGCAGGCGGACGGGTCGGAGGGTCTCCGGCCCCCGTCCCACCGAACCTCAGCCCGGGGCGTCGGCGAGGCGGGCCGCCACTGCCGCCAGAGCCTCGGCCCCCTGCTCGGCGGTCAGGGTCCGGCTCTCGGTCGTCCCGTCGGCCAGGTAGCAGTAGGTCACGGTGAGCGGGCCAGGCCCCGCCACCCCGAGCTCCCGGAGGGCGGCGGCGTAGATGGCCAGCTGGTCCACCTCGGCCCCGGCCACCCGCTGGCCGGTCTTGAAGTCGACGACCTCCAGGCCGCCGTCCTCGGTCTCGTAGACCGCGTCGATCCGGCCCTTCACCACCCGGCCCCCGACCTTCAGCAGGAAGGGGAGCTCGGCCATCGGCTCGCCCGAATCCAGCCGGGCCAGGCGCCGGCTGGGGAAGCCCATGGCGGTGAACGTCTCCCGCAGCTCGCCCACCCGGGCGGGCTCGAGTGGCAGGGAGGGAGCATCGAGGGACTCCTCGTCCGCCAGGCCCGTGAGGCCCCGGGCCTGCTCCTCGATCCAGCGGTGCACCTCGACGCCCACCCGGGCAGCGGCCGAGGTCCGTAGAGGAGGAGGCGCCGGCGCCCCGGCGTCCTCCGGCCGGGCGCCCCCGCCCGGGGCCCGGTCCGGTGCCCAGCCCGGGGGCGCGGCGAGCATCCCGGCCACCTGGGTGGCGGAGACCGACTTCGGCAGCGTCCGGGGGGCGTGCGCGCCGTCCCCCGGGTCGGCGACCAGGGCGTCCGCCACCGCCCGGTGCTCCCGGAGCAGCTCCTCGGCCCGCAGCCGGGCGGCCGGGTCGAGACGCCCCAGCACGCCCTCGGCCGAAAGCGTGCGGGCGACCAGCGCGTCGAGTGCCGCCGGGTAGCTCGCCGGGGCATCTCCGGCCCCAGCCCCGGCCCCAGCCCCGGCCCCATCGCCGGGCGCAGACCACCCGGCGAACCAGCTGTCGGGCCGCAGGCGGTGCGGGGGGTCGGGTGGCCAGACCGCCAGCGCCCCGAGGCGGGCGAGCAGCGGGTTCTCGGCTGGCATGGCGTCGGCCTCGAGAGTCACGGTCTCCGGGTCCGACGCCACCTCGTCGAAGAACTGCGATGGCCCCCGGGGCTTGCCGTGGCGCTGGTACCACCAGGCCGCCGTGACATACAGGCGGTGGCGGGCCCGGGTCACGGCGACATAGAACAGGCGGCGCTCGTCCTCCACCGCCCGTTCCCGCAGCTCTGCCAGCAGCTCGGCTTTCTTCCGGGGCCGCCCGTCCGGCAGCCAGGGGCTGGGCAGGTGGGCGGCGTCCTCCCGCACCGAGTGTGGCAACTGGCCGTGCGAGGTCATCGGGTTGGATACCCGTTCGTCCGGAAAGATCGAGTCCACCCGGTCGCCCTTGTCATTGGTCCGGGCGGCGACCCCGGGCACGAACACGACGTCGAACTCCAGGCCCTTGGCCTGGTGCACCGTCATCAGCTTCACCGAGTCGATGTCGCTCGGGCTGGCCATGTCGAGCGTCTCCTCGACCTCCTCGGCAGCGTCGAGGTAGGCCAGGAAGGCGGGCAGCGACGGCTCGCCGGTGACGGGAGCGAACGCCGCCACCGCCGACAAGAACCCGGTGATATTCACCAGGCCCGCCGGCCCCCGGGTCTCGAGCGCCTCGGCGATGCCGGTCTCCCGCACCACCGCCTGGACCAGTTCGGGCAGGGGCTCCCCCAGCCGCTGCCGCAATGTGGCGATCTCGCCCCGAACCCGGCGCAGCCGGCGGAGGGCCTCGGGCCCCAGGCGGTCGATCTCCTCCACGTGGTCGAGGGCCTCCCACAACGAGTAGGCCACCTCGTCGGGTTCGGGCTCGATGCCCCGGTCGGGGGCCGGCTCGCCCTCCTCGGCTTGGACCCGGGCCTGCTCGGTGAGGTCCCGGGTCTGCTTGGCGGCCCACCGGGCCAGGAGGGCGACGTCCCGGTAGTGGATGCGCAGCCGCGGCCCCAGCAGGAGCCGGGCGAGCCACCGGTTCGAGGCCGGGCCGGGGTCGTTCACCACCCGCAGCCAGGCGATGGCATCCAGCACCTCGGGCACCTCGAGCAGGCCCGCCAGGCCCACGACGTCCACCGGGATCCCCCGCTCGCGCAGGGCGTCGTGGATCGGGCGGATGTGGGCCTTGCGGCGGACAAGGATGGCGCACTCGGACCAGGCCCCGGGCTCGCCGCCGCTGTGCAGGCGCTCGATCTCGCGGGCGATGAAGGCGGCTTCGGCGTCCTGGTCGGCGGTCAGCTTGACACCCACCCAGCCCTCGCCGTTGGCGGGATGGGCGTGCAGCTCCCGGCCGGGCCGGCGGCCCGGCGGCACCCGCTCGATCAGCCGGTTGGCCACCGCCAGGATCTTGCGCCCGCTGCGGTAGTTCTCCGACAGCGTCAGGTAGTCGTGGGCCTCCCCTCCACCCCCCGTCGCGATCCGGAGGAAATGGCGGGTGGGGAAGTCGATGAGGTTGAACAGCGTGGAACCCCGCCACTGGAAGATGTTCTGGCGGGCGTCGCCGACGGCGGTGACGTTGCTGCCGGTGGGCGCCAGCAGCTGGATGAGGCGGCGCTGGGCGACATTGGTGTCCTGGTACTCGTCCAGCAGGACGGCCGGGAAACGGTTGCGGAGATCGGTGGCGACCACCGGGTGGCGCTCCAGGATCTCGACCGCCCGGGTCACCTGGTCGCCGAAGTCGATCCGGCGGGAGGCCACCTTGGCGTCCAGGTAGGCCCGCACCACCCGAGCCAGCTCGATCCGCCGCCGGGAGCAGACGACCGCCTCGTCCGGGAACTGCAGGGCGTCGGCGAGCACGCGCTGGTCCTCCTCGATGATCGCCTCGGGGGTGACCAGGTGGTTGGCTGCGGCGTCGGCCAGCCCGAGGACGCTGCGGCAGATCGAGGCCGGCGAGCGGGAGTCCACCGCGTCGAACGGGGGCAGGGTGTCGAAGCAGGACAGGAGGAGCTGCCAGCGCTGGGCCTCGGACAGCAGGCCCACCTCGGGATCGATGCCGATCCGCACGCCGTGCTCCCGGAGGAGGGCGTCGGCGAAGGCGTTGTAGGTGGCGATGACCGGGGATTCCGAGGGCCGGGGATCGAACTCGCCGAAGGCGTCGTTGATCCGGCTCTCCAGCTCGGCGGCGGCCTTGTTGGTGAAGGTGAGCCCCAGGATCTGCGCCGGCGAGACCAGCGCCTCCTCGGTCATCCACACCACCCGGGCGGCCATCACCGCGGTCTTGCCGCTCCCCGCCCCGGCGATGATGGCCACCGGCTCGGGGGCGTGCTCGATGGCGGCCCACTGCTCCTCGCTGGGCTCGTGGTCCCGCAGTGCCGCCCGGACGGCGGCGGAGGCCCGGCGGCTCATGGCCCGACCTCCAGCTCGGCGCCCTGCGGCCACAGCGGGCACAGCGCCTTGACCGCGCACCACATGCAGTCGGCCTCGGGCGACGGGGCGAAGTCCTCCGCCCTGACGCCGGCGATCAGTGCCGGGAGGCCCTTCAGGACCTCCTCGGCCTGCTGGGGGTTCTGGGTGCGCACGACCGGCTTGCCGTCGGCCCACGTGGCCCCCGGGTAGACCAGGCGGGCGGCGACCGGGGCACCCATCTCGGCGAGCTCGGGGTCCTCCCGGGCGGCGAGGTGGTAGATGGCGAGCTGGAGGGAGTGCTGCGCCTCGTCCAGGCTGGCGGCCCACTTGGCGGTCTTGTAGTCGGTGAGGGTCAGGTTCCTGCCCAACCGGTCCACCCGGTCGATGCGCCCCCGGAGCCGGGAGCCGCCGAAGGGGATGTCGAACCAGCGCTCCACAGCCACCACGGTGCGCGGGCGCTCGTAGGTCCAGAAGACCTCGAGCATGCGCTCCCCGTCCCGGCGGAACTGGCGGGCGATGGTGCGGTTGGGGAAGGCGGGCTCGAGGGCGTCGAAGCGCCGGCGGTACTCCGCCAGCACCTCGGGCGGGGTGGTCAGCTGGCCCTCGTGCACCGCCTGGAAAATGGCGTGCATCAGGGTGCCGAACTTCATCGAGTGGGTGGACGTCGGGTCGAGACCGAGCACCGAGGTCAGGAAGTACTGCAGCCCGCAGTTGTCATAGATGCTGAGCCGGGAATAGGAGGTGCGCAGCTCGCCCTCCTCCACCGGCACCGGGCCCTCGGACCATCCCCAGCGCCCGTACCACCGGTCGGGATCGCAGCCGGGCAGCTCGGCGAGCGCAACGGCGGCGGCGGCCTGGGCCTCAGGTTCGGCGGCCCGCTCCAGCGTGGCCCGAAGCCGGGCGCGCTGCTCGGCGTGGGTCAGTGCGGGCAGGTCCTGCGGGGGCGCGGCGACCGGGTCCGCCCCCAGCTCGCTGAGGAAGCGGCTGGGCCGGCCCCGACCGGACACGGTGCGGGAGACCGTGAAGAGCACCCGCCGGCGACCCCGGGTGGCAGCGACGAAGAACGTCCGGCGATCGGCGGCCACCGCCTCGACCTCCCGGTCGGTGATCTCGGGGATCTCGAGGGCGAGAGGGTCGAACAGGCCCTGCGCCCGGCGGCCCTTGGGGATCCAGGCGTCGAGGCAGCCGGCCACGATCACCGTGTCCCACTCCCGGCCCTTGGCTGCGTGGAAGGACAGCAGGGCCACCCGGCCGCGCTGCTCGGCGGGCGGCGGGAGCCAGGAGTCGGCGCCGAAGTCCGCCCGGGCGGCCTCGTTCAGGAAGTCCCGCAGCGTGGCGACGCCGTGGCGCCGCTCCACGAAGCGACCCAGCGCCCGGGCGAACGCCGAGATGGCGTCAAGCCGGGCTGCCGCCTCCCCGCCGGGCTCGGCCGCGGCCTGCTCCCGGAGCCCGCGGTAGTACGGGGCGGCGGCAACCACCTCCCACAGGCAGCGCTCGGGGTCGTCGGCGCAGCGCCGGACGAGGTCCCGCAGCCCCCGGAGGGTGTCCAGCTCGGCCGGCTCCTCCAGGGTTTCCACCAGCTCAGGGAGCGAACGCCCCGACTGCCACGCCAGGCGTTCCAGGCGCCTGCGACCGGTGTACCCCAAGCCCCCGAGCGGTCCGGCGAGCAGGCCGGGGAGGACCGCCTCCCATCCTTCCTCCTGGAAAGCGAACCGGGCGAGGTCGAGGAAACTCCCCACGGCCGGCTCGGCGCTGAGGGGCCGGTCCCCCACCAGCGTCACGTAGGGCACCTCCCAGCGGGTCAGCGCCCGCTGCAGCGAGCCGAGCAGGAAAGCGGGCTGGGAGAGGAGAACCGCCATGGCGTCCCACGCCAGGCCATCGAAGACGTGGGCGCGGCGCAACTCCCGGGCGATCTGATCGACCTCCTCGGCCGTGCTGCCGTACTGCCGGGACTCGAACTCGGTGGCGTGCGGGGCGGCGAGGGCCGGGCGCCAGCCGGTCAAGGGATCGTTGTACGCCGCCATCCCTTCGGCGGCTGGGGCGAGCGGGACCCCCAGGCGGTGATGGGTGCCGAGCACGATGCGGTGGCTGGTGCCGAACCACCGCTCGAAGCCGAGCACCCACTCGGGCTCCGCCCCGCGGAAGGCCTCGATGCCGGCGTCGGGGTCGGCGGCCACCGTGAGGTTGGCCACCTCAAGCTGGCCCAGCAGCTGGCGCTGCGCCCGGCTCAGCTCCTCCGCCTCGTCCACCAGGACATGGGGGAACCGCTGCCGGAGGCGGGTGCGGAGCTCGGCGTCGCCCTCCAGCATGCGGACGGTGGCGGCGATCAGGCCGGCGTAGTCGAGCCGGGCCTCCCGGAGCAGCGCCTGGGTGTACACCGCGTAGAAGCGGGTGACCTCCCGCCATTCCGGGCGGTGGGCGGCGAGCGCCTCCAGGTCGGCCGGGCTCATGAGGCGCTGGGTCACCCGGAGGCAGAAGTCGGCGACCTCGTCCACGAACGCCCGGTCCCGCAGCCGGTCGCCCCAGGTGGGCCAGTCGAGCGGCTGCTGGGCGTGGAGCAGCTCCCGGACCTTGCCCCACTGCTCGGGGCCGGTGAGCAGCACCGGGGGCTCCCGGTAGCCGAGGGCCGGGTAGTGCCGGGTGACGAGGTGGTAGCAGAGCGCATGCCAGGTGTACACCGGGATATCGACGACCGCGCTCCGGTCCAGCGCACCGAACAGCCGCTCCTTGGCCTCCATTGAATACCGCCGGTTCGTACACAGGAGGAGGATCCGGTGGGGGGCGAGGCCCGGCTGGGAGGCAAGCCGCAGGTACCTGCGCTCCAGCGCGGTGGTCTTGCCGGTCCCCGGCCCGCCGAGCACCAGGAGGGGGCCGCCATCGTGAGCGACGACGGCCGCCTGGGCTTGGTCGAGGGCCGGCGCACCCAGCATCACCGGGCTCACCACCGGGCTCACCACCGGGATCGCCACGGGCTCACCATCGTAGGAAGCCCGCCAGGTCCTCGGAGGACACCACGAAGGCCCCCTGGTCGATGCACCGGTGGCGGAGCTCGCGATCGGAGGTGACCACCACCGGGGCCTCGGCCCGGCCCGACTGCTCGGCCAGCTCCTCGACGATGAAATCGTCGGCGGTCTGGTCCTGGGTGAAGACCCGGGCGATGGTGCGCCGGCCGGTACTCGGCATCCAGAACCAGGACACCTTGTGCCCGTCGTAGACCACCATCACCGAGTTCCCCGTACGGGCGGCGTAGCGCTCCAGCGCCTGCTCCAGGACCCGGCGCTTGTCCTCCAGCTTCTCGGCAGCCACGTGGCCCAACCCGACGTTCCACCCGTCCACGATGAGCAGGAGGTGCTTGGTCTCCAGGACGCCTCTCGTGCCCAGGGCGAGGTAGATGTCGCGCAACTCCGCCGTGGTCGGGGGCGCCTCGGCGGGGCGCAGGGCGAAGACCGGGCCCGGGGCGGGTACCGGGATCCGGGTGCGCAGTTCACGCAGCTCCTGGCGAGCCCGCTGGTACCGGCTCTGCAGGTCCTGCTGCTCGGCGAGGAGGTCGCGCCGCTCCCGGCGGGCGGCGTCCACGGCCGCCTGCAGGCCGGCGACCTGGGCCTCCAGCTCGGCGGCCCGGGCCGCCTCGGCGTTGCGCTCCACCTGGGTCCAGCCCGCCCGGGACTCGGCGCTGTGCGCGTCTGCCCGCGCCGCCTCGGCCGCGGCCGACGCCCGTTCGATCCGCCGTTCCAGCCCCCGCCGCGAGCGGCGCTCGGCCCCCAGCTCCTGCTCCAGGCGGCGCAGCCGCTCCTGGGCCTCCAGGTTCTCCCGGGCCAGGGTGTCAATGATCCCGGTCAAGGTGTCCGAGCCCGCTCCCCGCTGGATGGCCCAGTCCGCCAGCGCAGTGGCGTCGTCGGGTCGCTCGGTGGCGAAGAGGAGCGAAACCGCGATCGGTGCCTCGAGATCGCCATCCTCGACCCTGGCGATCACCTCCTCGACGCTGCGCCCCTCCAGGCGCCCGACCTCCTCGTCGGACTCCTCGAAGATCCGGTCGTAGACCGCCTCAGTGAACTTGGCGTGGCGGCCGAGGGAGCCGAGGAGCAGATCCCGGTTCGCCCGGGACAGCTTCGGGTGGCGCCGGCCGGCAAGCGGGGCGAGCCGGGGCGGGAGGTCGGTGCGCAGCATCGTCTCCAGCCCGCCGACCGCGGCGTCGACAAGCGGCTGGACCAGCCAGTCGGGGACACCCAGCCCGTTGACCGCGGCCGGGGGGCCGGCGGGTTCCGGGGCGTCGGCGGTCAGTGGCTCGGGGGCATCCGGGGCTCCGGGGCCGTCTGCCCCTGGCCCGGTGACGTCGGCCACACTGGCCAACTCCTCGGGTGGGGCCTCGGGCACCAGCTCCCGCTCGACCTCGATCAGAGCCTCCTCATCCAAGAAGACCCTAGGGGGCCATCCGGTCCGGGTCAATCTTCGCCTCCCACGCGTGCGCCCATCTCGTCCCGCGACCAGAGCCCGTCCAGAGAGGTGCGGGCACCGACGACGAGTGCCCGGAGCTCGGCGGCGGCGTTGCCCGCCATCTTGAGGCCCCGGGAGAGCTGACCCTCGATCCGCTCCCCCATCTCCTGCAGGCAGCACCCCACCTCCTGGACCCGGCCGAGCAGCTGGGCCTGGTCCAGGTCGCGGGCGTAGGTGCTGTACAGGTTCCACACCGCCATCAGCACCGGGACGGCCAATGACCCGGAGACCAGCAGCACCCGGAGGTCCTTGGCCATCCGGTGCGCCCGCCGGCAGCAGGCGTACACCGGGTCGGGGACGACCATCACCGCCAACGGCGCGGTGAGCGAGGGCTCGATGTAGCCCGCTACCTCCCGGAGATGCCCGACCACCGCCCGCTCGACCTGCCGGCGGGCCTCCTCGGCGGCAGTGGGGTCGGTCTCCCCGGCCAGACGGTCCACCAGGGCCGTGGCCGGCCACTTGGAGTCGATGGGGAGAACCTTGCCTCCGGGCAGCACGAGGGCGAACTCGCACACCCGGCCGCCCACGGTGAAATCGCGCTCCACCATGTCGGGCGGGAACTCGCCGAGGGCGGCGGCGAGCAGGTTCTCGCCGATCCGGCCTTTCGACCAGGAGCCGGCGATCAGCCGCTCGATGCGGCCCACCGCGTCGGTTGCCTGCTCCTCGAGGCGGCGGCGCTCCTCGAACTTGCCGGCCAGCTGGTTCACGGCGGTAGCGGTCTGGTCCAGGCGGGTCTGGAGGGTACGGGCCGCCGCGTCCCCGTCCGGGCCGGGGGCCGGGCGGCGCCGGAGCAGCACGGCAGCCACCAGGATGGCCGCCGCCAGCGCGAACAGTCCTACCGTCATCATCGCTCTCCCTCGAGTCAAAGGCGGAGCTGTCGCTCCTCAGCCCCGATGCTACGGAGGGGGTACGACAAAAAACGGGGGGTTTTCGAAATGTGGAGAAGAAATTCGCCGAGGACGGTCCGGTCAGGGAAAGCACCGCCCCGTGGGACACTGTGCCCGCATGGCACTCCCCCAGCCCCCGGCGGCGGTCACCTTCGACTGCTGGTCCACCCTCCTGCGCGACCTCGATTCCGGCGGCGCCCGGCTGCGCCGCGCCGCCGCCCTGGCCGCCCTCGCGACCCGCCTCGGCAGCCCGCTCGAGCACGAGGCTGCGGTCGCGGTCATCGACCGTTCCTGGAACGTCCATGTCGAGGTCTGGCGCAAGGGGGGGCTCTTCGGCCCGGAGGGCGCCGCCCGGTGGTGCCTCGAGGACCTGGGCCTCCCCACCGACGCGGCTCATATCGAGGAGCTCGCCGAGGCCATCGCCATGGGCACCCTGGAGGTTGGGACCGCGGAGGTGGAGGGCGCCGGCCGGAGCCTGGAGGCCCTGCGCCGGGCGGGCATCCCCACCGCCCTCATCTGCGACACGGGCTTCACCCCGTCGCGCTGCGTTCGAGCGGCACTCGAGCGCCATGGCCTTGCGTTGGACCACTATTTCTTCTCCGACGAGTTTGGCGTCCCCAAGCCGGACCCGGCCATGTTCCGGGCCGCTCTCGACGCCACCGGATCCGCCCCCCGGGATGCCGTGCACATCGGCGACCTCCGCCGCACCGACATCGCCGGTGCACGGGCGGCGGGTATGGCGGCCATCCGCTTCGCCGGCGTGCACGACGACGACTGGCTGCCGGAGGACTGCGTGGGCGATGAGGAGGCCGACGCCGTGCTCTACGCATGGGACGACCTGCCGGCCCTTCTCGGCCTCTGACCGTCTACATCGGGGCCCGGCTAGACTCGAGCGGCATCATGGAGATCGGCCCCGAGGGTCCGCCTTTCGTCATCGAGCCCATCGACGACCCGGTGCCCGCCGCCGTGCCGGAACCCGAGCGGCAGGAACCCCAGCGGCAGGAACCCCAGCGCCGACCGCAGCCGACGCCCGAGAGGGTCCCCGAACCCGTCCCCGGCCGGTGAGCGACCTTCTCGATCTCCTCGCCCCCGACTCGATCGAGCCGCTCGTGGGCTGGCGCTACTGGCGGGCCGAGGGCGGCTGGCTGGCGTCCCTGAGCCGCTTCAAGACCTGGCCCCCGGGCGCGGCCCTGGAGGCCCGCTGCGACCTCCCCGAAAATGAGGCCCACCCCGAGCCGCCCCCGGGCATCAACTGCCCGTGCGGCCTCTACGCCGCCGTCGACCTGCCCACGCTCCAGGACCTGGCCCACCCGGACCTCAGCCAGCCACTGGTGGTAGGAGAGGTAGCCCTGTGGGGCCGGGTCATCCCGGCAGCCCGGGGGTTCCGGGCGCAGTTCGGCATCCCCCGCCACCTGTGGCTCGTCAAGGAGAGCCTCCCGCCGCAGGAACCTCTCGGCTGGCCCGGCGATCTCCCCAGTACCCTCGCCCGCACCTACCAGGTCCCCGTCGAGCTGTGCGCCGCCGACTGGGCGGTCTCGCCCGAGGCCCACGACCTCTGGCCGTCCGCCCAGGCCGAGCGGGTGGAGCGCCTGGCGGCGCACGCATTCCGGGACCGCTGGGAACGCCTCGCCGCAGCCAAGGCGGCCGGCGAGGAGGCCTACCGCCAGGAACTCGCCGCCTTCACCCGGACAAGCGAGCAGCGTTCCCGGGCAACGAACCCGGGCCCCGCCATGGGCACCCGGGAGGCCTACTGGGAGAGGCTCGGCCCCGTCCCCCGGTAGGGGGAACCGCGACGGGCAGCGGCAAGCCGGCCCGCCCGAACTACGACGCCGTCTCGGTCACCTGGGCCACCGGGATCGCCGTCGGCCCGGTCGCCGACGACGGCGCCAGCTCCACCCAGGTCTGCCCCGGCGCCAGCTGGATCGGTTGCCCGGTGGCGTCGTTGAAGGCGGTCGGGCTGGTGAGGGCCGACCGGCTCCAGACGCCGCTGACGCAGGTCCCCTGACGGCAGACCACGGCCGGTCCGGTGCCGGTCAGCGTCGGGACCGGCTGGTGCGAGCCACTGGGGTCCTCGATGAACGAGCTCATCGTCACCGGCACCATCTGGATCACGATGTTGGTGGTGGAGATCAGCGAGCCGTCGGACTCGTTGGCCGGCTGGGTCCCGTTGTAGAAGCGCTGGTACACGCCCGATGAAGCCACGTACTTCCAGGTCACATTCGAGTACTGGGAGAAGTTGACGTGCACGGCACCTCCCGGCGCCCCGGCCGTGGGGGTCGCCGAGAAGGTGAAGATCGGGGTCGGTACCCCCCCGGCGCCCTTGGCGTCGGACCGCCCGTACAGGGCGGAGGTCGAGGTGTAGAGGCTGTGCACGTCGTTGTTGCGGGCGGCATCCCGGGAGTAGCCCGCCCCGCTGTAGTCGATGTTGACCAGGATCCCGGCCTTCACGGCGTTGGTGATCGCCGCTTCGGTCGGCGGGCTGCCGCCGGCGTTGCCGAACAGGGGCTTGGGGAACTGCTGGAGCAGGTCGATGTCCTGCAGCCGGGAACTGCGCACGGGCTCGATCCGGGCGGCGTCGGAGCACTGGTAGATCGCCAGGAACCGGGTGATGCCCCCCTCGACCGGCTGCTCGTAGACGATGTCGGCGGTGTTGAGACCGGTCTGCGGCCGGGCCTCGGGCGCGTTCTCCACCTTGACCCCCAGCACCGGGCGGTTCGGGACCGACCCGCCCGAGGGCGCCACGCCGGTCAGCGGGCACACCGGCGGCGGGGCCGGAGACGACGTCGGCGAGGCCCCGCCCCCCTTCTTGTTGGCGGTGGGCGAGCTCTTCCCGCTGCAGGCCGCAAGGGCCATCAGCAGAGCCGCGGTTCCGGCGAACCACCGCAGTCCGGGCAGGCGGCCCGCGCGCGGCATCGAGGTGGTGGGCGTGCTCATCTCTCGGCGTTCCCCTCTCTGCAACGGGCCCGGTACGGCACCGGGGCCGTCACGACATCGACGGCGTTTGCGTGTTCGGCTCCAGCTCGACCCAGGTCGACCCCGGCTGCAGCGGGATCTGCGCCCCGGACGGGTCGAGGTACTGCGTGACACTGCTCAGCGCCGGGCGGCTCCAGGTCCCGGTCACGCACGCCCCCAGGCGGCAGACGACAGCTTTGCCGGTCCCCACGGTGCCCACGAGGTTTTCCTTCGTCCCCGTGATGTCCTCGGCGTACTGGCTGGGGGTCACCGACACGAGCTGGATGACGATATTCGCGGCCTGGATCTGGGAGCCGTCGGTCAGCTTGTGGGGCGACGAGCCGTAGCTGCGCAGGTAGACGCCCTGGCCGGCGTTCCAGGTCCACGTCGGGTTGTACGCCGGAGCGGAGAACGGGACGGTGACCACCGACCCGGCGCCCGACCCGGGCTCGACCGTCGCCGACACCCCCGCGGCGGCCGATGCGGTCGCGGTGACCGTCGAGGTCGCCGAGAAGAAGGTGAACACGGGCGCCGGGGCGGAGCCGGTGGTGCCCGCGGTCTTGTAGATCTCGGCGGTCGAGGTGTACAGGTTGTCCGGCTCAGCCCGGGAGGTGTCCCGGTGGTAGTCCCCCTGGTAGGGGGTGCCGGAGTAGTTGGCGTCGATCAGCCGGCCGGAGGCGGCGGCGGCGCTGACGTCGCTGATCACCTGGGCGATCCCGCCCGCATGGCCGAAGAGCACCTTGCCGTACTGCTGCAGGACGTCGAGATCGACGAAGCGTGCGCTGCGGATCGGCTCGATACGGGCGGCGTCCCGGCACTGGTACAGGGCGATGAACCGCGTGATGCCCCCTTCGACCGGCTCCTCATAGACGATGTCCGCGCTGTTCAGGCCGGTTTGGAAGCCCCTGGCCTGGGCAGTGTCGTTGGGCACCTTGACGGCGTACACCGGCCGGTTCGGCACGCCCGAGGGGGCTGGCTGGCCGGTGAGCGGGCAGGTGGGTGAGGGCGCAGTCGGAGCGGCTTCGGAGGACTCGGCGGGCGAGGGCGTCGGGCTGGATTGCACGTGCACCGCCTTCTTCGCCGTCGAGCACCCCGCCAGGCACACCGCGGCGAGCGGGCCGAGCGCCAGGGCCACCCCAGCGGACCGCAACCTCGCCGCGCTCATCATCATCTGCCACCTCTGGGCTGGGAACCGACGGGCAGCCGAAGGGGCCGCCCCGGGCATGACTCCGCCATGAGTACGCCATGAGTACGCCCCAAGGGGGCCCGAGCCGGACCATCCTGGGGCGGGGAACCGGGGCAGCTTACCCGCCGACGCTGCCCCGAAGCAAAGCCGGCACAACCCTGAAGCATGCCTGGGGACCCGGACCGGGACCGGCTTGGACCCGGGGGGGAGGCCCCGCCGATCTATCATCCGGGCATGAACGCCGGGGCCCCTGCAGGCCTCATCCTGGTGGTCGAGGACGAGCCCAGCATCGCTTCGCTCCTCACGCTCTATCTCACCGACAGCGGCTTCGAGGTGGTGACCGCGGGCGACGGCCTGCAGGCCCTGGAGCGGGCCGAGGCACTGCGCCCCGCCCTCGTGATCCTCGACGTGATGCTCCCGGGGATCGACGGGCTCGAGGTGTGCCGCCGCCTCCGGGCGACCAACCGCACGCCGATCATCATGCTGACCGCCCGGGACCAGGAGGTGGACCGGATCGTGGGCCTGGAGCTGGGCGCCGACGACTACGTGACGAAGCCCTTCAGCCCCCGGGAGCTGGTCGCGCGGGTGAAGGCCGTCCTGCGCCGGGTGGCCGAACGCCCCCCGGAGGCGCCCGCGGCCCGCGCCCCCACCGCCGAGGTCCTCGCCCTGGGCTCGGTGCGGGTCGATCCCGCCGGGCGGGTGGTGCACGCCGGCGACCGGGTGGTGGAGCTCACCGCCAAGGAGTTCGACCTCCTCGCCTTCCTGATCCGCAACCAGGGCGTCGTCGTGTCCCGGCGGCGGCTCCTCGAGGAGGTCTGGGGCTACGACCGGCCGGTGGACACCCGCACCATCGACTCCCACGTCCGGTCGCTGCGGGCCAAGCTGGGCGACGGAGCCGAGATCGTGAAGACCCTGCGCGGCGTGGGCTACAAGGCCGAGGCCTGATGCCGCGCCGCCGGTGGGGCGTGCGGGCCCGGCTGGCCCGCACCCTGGGCATCACCGCCGCCCTCTCGGTGGCGGGCACCGCCCTCATCACTTTCTACCTGGTGCGCCAGTACGCCGAGCAGCAGGCCCTGGACCAGCTCAGCCGCCAGGGCGCCGCCGCCGCGGCCGACACCGTCAGCCTGGAGTCCTCCGGCAAGGCACCCGAGCCCGCCCTCACCGCGGCCTTGAAGACGCTGCTCACCGGGTCTGGGGACCGGGTCGTGTACGTCACGCCCGCCGGCCAGATCCTGGGCCAGGACACCATCGCGATCGCCGTCGCCCGGGCCATCAACCTGACCCCGGCGGTGGGCGGCAGGACGGTCCAGGGCACGGTGCAGGTCCCCCAGGGGGACTACGTCTACGTCGCCGAGCCGGTGCCCGGCCGCCGGGCGCGGGGAGCGGTGTCGGCCGTCGTGCTCGCCCGGCCGGTGGGCCTGGCAGCCACGGTGTGGAAACCGGTGATCGGGCGGGTGCTCCTCGCCGGGGCACTGGCGGTGCTGGTGGCCATCGCCGCCTCGCTGTGGGTCGCCCGACGCCTGGCAGACCCGCTCCGCCGGGTGTCGGAGGCCACCCGCAAGGTGGGGGCGGGCGACCTGACCCAGCGGGTACCGGTCGAGGGGGCCGGCGAGCTTGCCGAGCTGGCCCAGCAATTCAACGCCATGTCGGAGGCCCTCTCCGAGGCCCGGCGGCGGGAGCACGAGTTCCTCGCCAACGTCAGCCACGAGCTGCGCACGCCCATCACCGCCATCCGGGGCTACGCCGAGGCCCTGGCGGACGGCACCGCCCGGGGTGCCGCGGGCGAGGCCGAGGCGGTCCGGGTGATCGGCGACGAGGCAGCCCGTCTGGAGCTGCTGGTCCGGGACGTGATCGACCTCGCCCGCCTGGGCGCGCACGAGTTCAGCCTCGACCGGCGCGCGGCCAGCCTGGGGCCCACCCTGGACGAGGCGGTCGCCACCCACGCCGCCCGGGCGGCCGCCGCCGGGGTGGTGCTGCGCGCCGGGGCGGACCTCGGTGGCGTCACGGTGGTCACTGACCCCCTCCGGGTGCGCCAGATTGCCAGCAACCTGATCGATAATGCCCTCCGGGTAACACCCGCCGGGGGATCGATCTCCCTCACGGCCCGGGCGACGCCGGACGAAGTGATCGTGGAGGTCGCCGACACCGGTCCGGGCATCGCCCCGGGCGACCTGCCCCACGTCTTCGAACGTTCCTACCTGTGGGCTAAGGCGCAGAGCCACCAACCGGTCGGCACCGGGCTGGGACTAGCCATCGTGCGCGATCTGGCGGTGGCGCTGGGCGGCCGGGTGGAGGTGGCGAGCGTGGTCGGGTCGGGGACGACCTTCAGCCTGCACCTGCCCCGCTCGGCGACGGGGACGGAGTCCCCGAGGGGGCCGGCGACGGCTGCACCGCCAGCATCGCCGTGATCTGGCTCACCATCTCCTGGGGAGTGATCGGCCCCACGATCTTCGTCCCGTTCCTGGTCCCCTCCGGGTCCCCCTGGCCGATGGCATAGAAGCGGTACCGGCTGTCGATGAAGAAGGTCTCCGGCACCCCCCGGACACCGAACTTGGAAGCCAGGGTGCCTTGGGGATCCCGCAGGCTGGGGTAGGTGATGCCGTTGTCCCGCTCGAAGATGGTGGCGTCGAGGTCGATGTCCTCGTAGTCGATCCCGATGAACTTCACCCCCTGGGCCTGGAACCGCTTGTACATGGCCTCCATCGTCGGCGCCTCCTCCATGCACGGGGCACACCACGAGGCCCAGAAGTTGATCACCACCGGCGTCCCGGCCAGGTCGGCCGACGACAGGCTCCCGCCGCCGATGATCTGCTGGGCGGTGAAGGCGGGGGCGGGGGTGTTCTGCAGGGCGTGGGGCGTGGTCGTGCGCACCAGGCCCACCGCGAGCACGACGATGAACAGCCCGGGCACGACGGCGAAGGCCAGCAGGCGCAGCACCCGCCGGGTCCGCGGCGTGATGGTGCTCGGCATGCAGCTCTATGCCACCCAGCTAGAGGAGGGGCTTCAGCGCCGCCTCGGCGAGGTCCGCCGTGAAGCCGCCCTCGAACCGGGACGCGATGACCCCGGTCTTGTCGATCATGAACAACCACGGCTCGCTGAGCAGCCCCCACTCGGTCATGGCGGGGGTGAGCTGGGGGTTCTGGGATCCTGCCTGCTGGGCGTTCAGGTAGACCTCGGCGTGGACGAAGTTGGCCTGGGTCTTGTACTTGGTCTGCACCGTGATGAGCTCGTCCAGGCTGGGGCCGCAGTTACGCGACTGGCAGAACTCCGGGGTGGCGACGATGAATGCCGTGGGCTTGCCGTTGCTGATGGCGTCCGCCAGCGTGATGTCGTGCATCATGCACGGCGGCGTGCGGGTGCAGATGGGGTTGACGCCGGCGGGATTGGCCACCGTGGGCGTTACCGTGGGGTGCGCCTTCTGCCCCTGGATCAGGGTGTTGGTGTGGCCCTGCGCGTTGACCTGGAAGGCGGTGGTGCCGATGAGGTTCTCCCCCGATGTGGTCTCCACGATGAGCGTCCAGTAGCCCACCCGGTCGAAGGTGAAGTGCACGGCATTGAGTCCCTTCGGAGTGGCCGGCCCGGGCTCGGCCTGGGCGTACCCGTACCATGGGGCAACCAACGGCCCGGTCGGGGTGAAGCTGGTGTCCTGGTTGGCGGTCGGGCTGAACCACACCCGGGCGTTGTCCTTGAAAATCCGCGTCCCGTTGGCGCCGGCGTGAGCGAGGAAGATGCCCACATAGTTGTCCACCCCCGACACGTAGTCCTGACCGGCCAGGAATGCCTGGAGCGTCTTGTCCCCCGCCGCCTTCTCCGCCTGGAGCAATTTGTTGATCGATGCCGCCTTGGCGACCCGCGCCGAGCTGCCGCACGCCTCCAGCAGCCCTCCGACCGCCAGGGCGCCGGCGCCCAGCAGCCCGGCGTGGAGCGCCTCGCGGCGCGTGTAGCGCTTCATGCCGCCCCCTTCACGCCGCCACCTTCACGCCGAGGTCGGTGGCGATCAAGGTGCGCAGCTCCTCGGGGGTCAGCTCGCCGATGTGCGCCTCGACCATCGTCCCGTCCGGCTTCACGAAGACGGTGGTGGGCGGCAGGAAGCGCAGCACCACCCGGCTGTACAGCAGGGCGTTGTCGTCGTAGGCCAGGGGGTAGGTCACCGCCCGCTGGTGGGCGAACTGCGTGGCGTAGGAGGCGATCTCGCCCTGCACACCGAGGAGGTCGAGGCCCAGGAAGGAGACCTGGCCCGCCGCAGCCTTGTACACCTGCTGGAGGCCGGGCATCTCCTGGATGCAGCTCTCACACCAGCTTGCCCAGAAGTTGATCACCATCGGCTTGCCGGCACTGTACTGCGCCAGGGTCATGACGTGGTTGCTGGCGAGGTCCTTCACCTCGCAGTCCATCGGCAGGGTGCCGCCCGGTGCGATGAGCGCCTTGGCGGCGCCGCAGTCACGCTCGGCGGCGGGCAGGAAGGGCGTGACCTTCTGGGCGTGCAGCACCACCACGACCGCAACCACCGCCGCGACCACCAGGAGCGTGGCAACCAGGGCGACCCAGGGCTTCCGGGGGGCCGGGGGCTCGGGGATTGGATCGCCGCCCACAGCGTCGCTCACAGCGTCCAGTGATGGCGGACGAACAGGTTCACCACCGGGGCCAGCAGTTGCTGCCAGGTGTCGGTGACCAGCAGCAGACCGATGCCGACCAGCAGGATGCCGCCTGTGAGCTCGATGCCCCGGGCGTGGCGCCGCACGAAGCCGAACGTCTTGCCCGCCCGGGAGTACGCCAGAGCGAAGATCAGGAAGGGGATGCCCATGCCGAGCGAGTAGACGAACAGCAGCAGCGCCCCGCGGGCGGCCGTCGTCGTATTGGCCGAGACCGCCAGGATCGCGCCCAGGACCGGCCCGACGCACGGCGTCCAGCCGAAGGCGAATGCCATCCCGAGGGGCACCGCCCCGCCCGGGCCCCGGCGGATCTTGCTCAGGTCGAAGCGCTTCTCCCGGTACAGGAAGGGCAGCCGGAGCACACCCAGTGAGGCCAGCCCCATCAGGATCACGAAGACACCCGAGATCCTGATGAACAGCGGGAGCTGGCGGAGCAGGAACGAGCCCAGCACCGAGGCGGTGGCCCCCAGCGCGGTAAAGACGACGGCGAAGCCGAACACAAAGAGCGCGGCCGCGCCCATCACCCGCTTGGTCTGGCGCCCTTCCCCGGACGACACCCCGCTCATGTAGGCCAGGTAGCCCGGGATCAACGGCAGCGAGCACGGCGTGGCAATGGAGATCACACCGGCCGCGAAAGCGATGGCGAGGCCGGCGACTCCGGCGGTCGACGGGGAGGCGAGCATCATGGGGAAATCATCGGGCGCCATTATCGCGGCGCCCGTCATGGAGGGGGGCTGTGGGTGCCCGGGGGCCGGAGCTCGGGGTGAGTCTCGGTGCCGGACCTAGGGTTTGTTGCCGGTTACGATCCCGTAGCCCCAGATCCCCTGGCGCAGGGCACGGTACTGGTCCCGGGCAGCGCGGACGTTGCCGTGCTGCATGTCGCTGCGCAGGCCCACCCGGTGCATGCCGGCGGCGATCGGGTAGCACGCCATCGTGACCCGGTACAGGCGCCGGCAGGAGCGCTCGACGTTCGGGGTGCAGTCCCGCTGGGTCACGTCGACGAAACCCACCTCCTCGGCATAGCCGGCGAACTCAGGCAGCGAGGAGAGGTGGGGCACGACCCAGCCCTCGAGCCAGGACTCCTGCAGGCGGTGCTCGGCGGGGGTGAGCGCCCGGTCGGCCCGGAAGCCGTCCTGGACCACGAAGCGCCCGCCCGGCTTCAGCACCCGGAAGGCCTCGGAGAGGTACTGCTTCTTGGATCGGGCGTAGTTGATGCTCTCCAGCCCATACACGATGTCGAAGGTGTTGTCCGGCAGGGCCATCTGCGTGTAGTCCTGCAGGGCGATGCGCACCCGGTCGCCCAGGCCGCGCTCGGCGGCGTAGCGGTTGCCCCGGGCCACCTGGTCGGGCGTGACCGTGATCCCGACGACGCTGACGTCGTGATGCTCAGCCATCCACATGGCGGTCCCCCCCACCCCGCACCCGCAGTCCAGCATCCGCATGCCGGGCTGCGGCCGGGCGTTGGCCGCCAGCACCCGGTTCATGTTGAGGAGCGATTCGGAGTGGTTGTGGGTGGTCTCGTCCCAGTACCCGAAGTGGATCGCCCGGTTGGACGGGTTGAGCCACAGCATGCGGTAGTCCAGCCACGTCTGGTGGTAGTACTCCGCGGTGGTCTTGGGATCACCCCGCACGACGGGTGGGCTTGCCATGGCGGGCATTCTACGCCGGTGCCGGCCCGTACCCGGAGCTAGTTGATGATGTAGTCGATGTATTGCGCCGGCTGGCTGTTGGCGGTGGACGGGTTGACGTAGAGGATCAGGCGGTACTTGCCCGTGGGGAAGCTCTGCCCGGTCGGGGTGTCGAAGCGGATGTAGAGCTGCCCGGTGGAGGTGGGCCCGGACAACGTCAGGTCCTGCGTACTCTCCACGTTGGAGCACAGCAGCTGGGCATAGGTGATGACCGTGCCGGTCACGTTGACCGACGGGTCGAGGGTGGCCACCACCAGGATCGAGTGCACGCTTGCCGCGGAGAAGGTGGTCTGCGGGCCGTGCGCCACGCCGCTGGAGTCCACCGAGTCCAGGTGCACGGCGGTCACGCCGACACCGTTGGTGGCCGGCGCCCCGGGCAGGGTGCACGCCGTGGGGGTCGGGCTGGCCTTGATGGAGGTGGGTTGCGGGGTCGGGTTCCCGCCGATCTGCCCGGGGAAGCTGAACGTGCTGCCCGGGGTCGGGTGGGTGATCGTGAAGGTCCCCTGGTTGTAGGTGACGCCGTTCCCGTTCCCGGTCGAGCCTCCCTGGCCGGTGGAGCCACTGGGCGTGGCGCCCGCCTTGGCCTTGGCCGTTGAGCTGGCCTTGGGCGTGGCCTTGGTGCCCTTGGCCCCCGAGGCCGAGGTCGAACCGGGTGACGGCGTGCCGCCCAGGTTCACTGTGGCGACCCCGTCGCTGCTGCTGGCTGGCGAGGGCGTCCCCCCGATGTTCAGCTCCGCCGGAGCGCCGTTGTTGCTGGCTTGTGTGCTACACGCTGCCAGCACGAGCAGGGCCGCCAGCACGACGGCCGCCCATATCCCCGTCCGTATCCGCTGCTTCACCGGTTTCCCTCCGTTTGGAGCCTCCAGATGGACCCTAGCGGAAACGCGAGACGGCCCGAGGCGGGTGTGCACTCGGGCCGTCTGCGCTTCCGGCAACTAGCTGTGGATGCCTAGCCGTCGCTCCGGCAGTGCGTGGTCACGCCCAGCAGACCCTCGCGGAACAGGTCAGGGTCGTTGCCCAGCAGGCCGACGAGGCCGGCGTCGCCGCCGACGGACACCAGGTCGTCTTCCTGGTTGCTGCCCAGGCTCAGCAGGCCGTGGTCCGTGTCCAGGTCACCGGCGAGGTTCACACCCACCACACCGGCGTCGCCGCCGACCGAAACCAGCTCGTCCTCCTTGCAGCCGTTGCCCAGGACCCCCCCGAGCGCCCCACCGTCGCCCAGCGGCGCACCGCCGCCGAGGATCGGCAGGTTGATGTTGCCCAGCAGGCCGCCGCCCCCGTCGCCCCCGCCACCGGCGAATGCCGCCACCGGTGACAGCAGAGCCATGCCGGCCACAAGCCCCCCAACTACCCACATCCGTGCCTTCACTTCTGTCCCCCTTTCGAAAACCCCACTTCGTTATCAGGTTGTCGACGGGAGAATAGTACCTGAATTCGGGGGGATTTAAACGGTTCTTAGCAAATCCTAATAACCGCCGATTATGAACGTTTCTTCAGCCGGGCAGCGGCCCGCTATGGCGCTCTGCCCGGAAAGTCATAGGCGTACCAGGTGACCGCTCGCTGGGTCAGCCGGGGGACGTCGAGCGATCCGTAGGCCTCACGTGCCCATCGTCTTACCTCATCCGCAGCGCGGCGCCGGGTCTGCTCGGCAATCGGCCAAGTCCACGAGAATTCACCTCGTTCGAAGCGGCCAATAACGTCCTCCGGGCGCACCGGGCGTTCCTCATTGATGGGTGGGAGATCTCGTGCGACGGCTCCCAGCTCCTCCAAAGCGGCCCGCAGTTCGGCCGGCTCCCGCACACCGACGTGTGCCCGCTCGATGCCGGCGGCGGCCACGAACCGGTCCCGAAGCTCGTGGAGAGGGTCCAGCCGGCCCCCGGTCAGCGAGACCAGCAGCACCCCGCCCGGGCGGACCACCCGCCGCAGCTCGCGCAGCGCCTCGCGCCAGGGTGGGATGAGGTGGAACACGTGGGCCGCCAGCGCGCCGCCGAACGCCCCCTCGGGAAAGGGCAGGGCGGTGGCGTCGGCGAGCGCCAGCGGGAAGGGGATGGTGCCGCCCGCCTTCTCGACCAGCCGGGCCACCATGCGCGGCGAGATGTCCACACCCACCAGCGGGACCCCGGACCCGGCAAGGGGGAGCCCCACCCGGCCGGTGCCGACGCCGATCTCCAGGCACCGCCCGCGGCCGTCGAGTTCTGAGCGCAGCAGATCCATGACGCGGGCCTGGGTCTGCGGCCCTTCGGCGCGGGTGCCGTCGTAGTAGTCCGCAGCAACGTCGAAGTTGACCGACCCGGAACTCACCGGTCGGCCCTCGCACGCGTCGGCACCTGCTGGAGATCGGCCAAGGGACGGCTGTATCATCCCTCAGGTTTTGGGCTTATGAGGGCTCCCCTTTTCGGCCGGGTGGAGGGAACACGCCAATGCCAGAGGAATACTTCTTGAAGCTCGTGGCGCCCAAGGTCGCTCCGGCGACCGCCTCCTGGGAGTCGGGGCTGCCCGTCGAGGGCGGCCGTACCGCGCCCTTCATCGTGGACCGCGGGTGGGTGGGCCCGGCGGGGACCTACATCGAGGAGTGGTCCATCCGCCGCGGCGACGAGATCCTCTACCGCCATCCCCCGGCCTATATCTCCGTCCGGGGCCACCAGTCGGTCCGCCGGTTCACCGATACCGTGCAGGTGCCGGTGACGCTGCAGCCCGGGATCTACGACATCACCTTTGTGGTCGAGCGGTACCGCATGGGATCGTTCACGGTGGATGCCGCCTCCCTGGCCGAGCTCCACGCCGCCGCGGCCAGCGCCGCGGCCCCGCCCGCACCTGCCACCCCCGCCGCTCCTGCGGCCCCCGCTGCCTCCGTGGCTCCGGCCCGCCCGGCCCCCGCCGCCGCCCCCACACGGCCTGCCGCCGCCCCGGCGCCCGCTGCACCCGTCGTGGCCCCAGGCGAGGACCCCGCCGTGGTCCGGGAGCGGGTGTACCAGGAGGAGTTGGCGAAGGGCTCCGACCCGCGGGTGGCCCAGGCCCGGGCGAAGTCGGCCGAGATGCGGGCCAAGAAGGCGGCATCGGCGGCTGCCGAGGCAGAATCCGCCCCCGCCGCCGCACCGGTGGCCGCTCCCCCACCCCCGGCCCCGGTCGCGCAGCCCGCCGCGCCGGCTCCCCCGCCCTCGCCCTACGTGGACGGTGCGCCGGAGGGCGGCGGCGGCATGACCGCAGACCAGGGCGCCCTGGCGGCAAGCATCGTCTACAAGCTGGCCATCGAGGAGGGCCTCTCCGAGGAGGTGGCCACCGCCCGGGCCAAGGCCGCCGAGGTGCGGGCGCAGCGGGGCGTCTGGTGGCGCCCGGACTGGTAGGTCACAACTCGCCGCCCACATCCCGGGGACATTTGAGGATATGAGGGTCGGGCCTCGACCCCCTGCTCAGGGAGCTTCGTAGGCTCCACGGTTGTACGCAGCTCGAGCTCGGGGGAGGAGGCCCAGATGAAGGTTTACACCGGCATCGATGTCCACCGCTACCG
>DASTWV010000005.1 GCA_035765775.1 Actinomycetota bacterium
ACCACGGCGGTCCCGATCCCCTGCCCCCGGTACGCAGGAAGCAGGGCAATGTCCACGACGTGCGCCCGCGGCGGCGCACCCAGGGCACGCTGCAGCAGCAACCGGCCGGCCGGTTTCCCGTCCACGACGATGACCGAGTCCTCCGCCCCCGGGAACTGCTGGCGGTAGGAGGTCTCCCGGGCCCGGAACTGCAGGTCGAGCAGGGCCTCGAGCTGGCCGGGGGGCAGGGGCAGCACCGCCAGATCCTGCCGGGTCGAGGCGTGCAGCGCCCGGAGGAAGGACTCGTCGCCGGACTCCGCCGGGCGGAGCGCCACGGGAGGCGCCACCTCAGCCGCTGGCGCTGATCCCGATGACCGGCTTGTTCAGGTGCTGGCCGCCCATGCTGCCCAGGAAGGGGGCGTCCCCGAAGGCGAACACGCCGCCATCGGAGCCCACCAGCCAGTACCCGGCCCCGTCGCTGGTGGCGGCGATGCCCACAATGGGGGCCGCCAGGTGGATGCCCGCCAGGGACCCGAGCGCCCCGGCGTCGCCGAACGGGGACACCGTCCCGTCGGAGCCCACCAGCCAGTAGCCCGCCCCGTCGGCGGTGGCGGCCATGCCCACGATGGCGGCGTGCCCCCCACCGGCCGACCCGAACGACTGGGCGTCGCCGAAGGCGTACACCGTCCCGTCGGAGCCCACCAGCCAGTAGCCCGCCCCATCGGGGGTGGTGGCCATGCCCACGACGTGCCCGGCGATGCTACGCCCGCCGGTGGACCCGTAGAAGCCGGCGTCGCCGAAGGCGAAGATGCCGCCGTCGGAGGCCACCAGCCAGTACCCGGCCCCGTCGGCAGTGGCCGCCATCCCCACGATCGGGGCATTGAGGTGCAGGCTTCCGGTGGACCCGTAGAAGCCGGCGTCCCCGAAGGCGAACACGCCGCCGTCGGAGGCCACCAGCCAGTACCCCCCACCGTCGGGCGCCGGCACCATGCCCACCACCGGGCGGTTCAGGACCATGCCCCCGGTGGACCCGTGGAAGGCGGCCCCTCCGAAGCTGAAGACCCCGCCGTCCGACGCCAGCAGCCAGTACCCGGCCCCCCGCACCGCCGTCATGAGCTGAGCGGTGTTGTAGGCCGGGTTCGGGTCGGGCTGGTCGGCGCTCACCGAGGCGGAGTCGGTGAGCGTCCCTGCAGCCCGACCCGAACCCGGCGTCACGGTGATGTGCACCAGGGTGTGCTCGCCGGCGGGCAGCGAGCCGAGGGAGCAGGTCACCACGTCCCCGGCCGCCGTGCACGATCCCTGGCCGGGCGCCACCGGACCGAGCCCCACGCCGCCGGGCAGGTGGTCGGTGAGCTGCACGCCGGTCGCCGTGGCGGGCCCGGTGTTCACCACCAGGACGCCGTAGGTGAGCGGCAGCCCGGCGACCGCCCGGTGCGGGCCGAAGATCCCCAGGGACAGGTCGGCCATGTCCCGGGAGGCGACGGTCTGCCCGCCGCTCAGGGTCCCGGTGCTGGGGGAGAAGCCGGCGTCGCCCGGGTAGGCGGCGGCCACGATGTGCACCCCGGGGCCGAGGTCGCCGGTGGTATAGGCCGCCACGCCTCCGGACATCGGCACCGGACCTCCGGCGGCGGCCCCGTCGATGGTGAACTGGACCGCCCCGGTGGGCACGCCGGCTCCGGGCGCCACCGGGGCAATGGTGGCCCGGAAGGTCACGGCGTCGCCCGCCACTGACGGGTTCTCCGAGGAGCCGAGGTTGGTGGTGGTGGCCGCCCGGCCCACCTGCTGCCCGCCGCTCAGCGACCCGGTGCTGCCCAGGTAGTCGCCGCTGCCCGAGTACTGGGCGCTCACGGCGTGCTGGCCGGCGGCGAGCGAGCTGATGGTCCCGGTGCCCGCCACGCCGCCGGACAGGGACACTGGGCCACCCAGGGGGGCGCCGTCGAGGGAGAACTGGACCGTGCCGTCGGGCGTGCCGGCTCCCCCGCCGGTCGCCCGGACCGTGGCGGTGAACGCCACCCGCTGCCCGAAGGCCGAGGGGTTCGCCGACGAGGCCACATCGAGACCGGTGGGCGACCGGGTGACGGTCTGGCCGCCGGCCAGCGGTGCGCTGCTGGGGCTGAAGTTGGCGCCGCCCAGGTAGAGCGCAGACACGCTGTGGTTGCCGACCTCGAGCCCGCCGGCGGGCGGCGAGACCGCCTGGCCGGCCTGGCCCCCGCCGAGGTCGACCGGGGCGCCGAGGTTGGAGCCGTCCACGACGAACTGCACCGACCCCACGGGCGTCCCCCCGCCGGGCGCGACCGCAGCGACGGTGGCGGTGAAGTGGACCTCGGCGCCGAAGACCGACGGGTTGTCCGAGGAGGTGACCCCGGTGGTGGTGTCCGCCCTGGCCACAGTCTGGGTGACCGACCCGGTGGCGGGCAGGTAGACGGCGTTGCCGCTGTAGGTGGCGGTCACCGCGTGGTCGCCGGTGGCCAGCGTGGTGAGGGCATCCGAGGTGCCGATCCCGCCCACCAGGGGGACGGGGGTACCCAGGTTGGCCCCGTCCACGCCGAACTGGACGGTGCCGGTGGGCGTCCCGTCGGTGCCGGTGACCTGGGCGGTGAAGGTGACGGGCTGGCCGAAGGCCGAGGGCGTGACCGATGACGTCACCGACATGCCCGGCGCCAGCCGGGACACCACCTGGGCGAAGGCGGCCGAGGTGCTCGGGTTGTCGTTGTCGGTGCCCGCGTAGGTGGCCGTCACCGCGTGCGTGCCCACCGCCAGCGAGGTCGTGGCGGCGGAGGTGCCCACCCCGCCGGCGAGTGGGGCGGGGGTGCCGAATGCCGACCCGTCGAGGAAGAACTGCACGGTCCCGGTGGGCGTCCCGCTCCCGGGCGGGAGCGGCGCGACCTTGGCGGCGAAGCTCACCGCCTCGCCGAAGGCCGACGGGTTGACGGTGGAGGTGACGGTGGTGGCGGTGTCAGCGGGCTGGATCTGGATGACGACGGGATCGGTGGAGCCCGAGAAGTTGGCGTCCCCCAGGTAGGTGGCATCGACGCTGTAGGTGCCGGCGGGGAGGGCGCCCTCCTGCAGGGTGGCCACGCCATGGGCAAGCGCCACCGGTGCCCCCAACGCGGCGCCGTTCGCCAGGAACTGGACGTTCCCGGTCGGGGTGCCGGCACCCGGCGGGACGGCGGTCACAGTCGCCGAGAAGGTGATCGGCTGGCCGTAGCGCGCCGGGTTGGGGGCCGCCGTCAGGGCGACCGTGGTCGCGGCCGCGTCCACCACCTGGGTGGCGGATCCGGTGCTGGCGGCGAAGCTCCCGTCGCCGCGGTAGGTCGCGGTCACCGTGTGGGACCCGGCTGCCAGGCTGGCGATGGGCGGCGACACGGCCACTTGCCCCGCCAGGGGGCTGGTGCCGAAGGCGACGCCGTCGGCGAAGAAGTCGACCGACCCGGTGGGCTGGCCGCTGCCCGCGCCTGCGGCGGCGACGGTGGCGGTGAAGGTGACCGGCTGGCCGAACACCGTCGGGCTGCGGGCGGACGTAAGTGCGGTGGCGCTCCCGGCTTTGTCCACCTCCTGGCTGAAGGTCGCCGAGGTGCTGGCCGAGAAGCTGGCGTCGCCCGAGTAGGTGGCGGTCACGGGGTGCGTGCCCACCGCCAGGGTGGCGATGGCGGGCAGCTCGGCGCTTCCCGACGTGACGGTGGCGGTGCCGGCTGAGGTGCCGTCCACGAAGAACTCGACGCTGCCCGTCGGGCTCCCGGCCCCGGGAGCGACCACGGCGACCGCCGCGCTCAGCGTCACGCCCTGGCCGGTGACCGACGGGTTGACCGACGAGGTCACGGTGGTGGAGGTGCCTGCCCGATCCACCATCTGGCCCCCCGCCAGGGTCCCGGAGCCGGGCGCAAAGCTCAGGTCGCCGCCGTACGTGGCGGTGACGGTGTGCCGCCCCACCGCCAGGGAGGCGATCGGCGCCAGCCCGGCCGATGCCCCCGCAGACCCCCCGGCGAGGGCCACCGGGGCCCCCGAGGGCCCGCCGTCCACGAAGAACTGGACCGTGCCGCTCGGGGTTCCGGCCCCCGGGGCCACCGGGGTGACGGTGGCGGTGAAGCTCACTGCCTGGCCGAAGACCGAGGGGCTGGCCGAGCTCGCCACGCTGACCGTGGTCCCGGCGGGATCGACGTGCTGCGCCGTGGTGGCATCCGAGGCGGCGAAGTCGGCGCTGCCGGCGTAGTGCGCGCTGATGACGTGGTCGCCCACCAGCAGGGCGGTGCCGGTGACCGACGCGCTGCCCCCGACCAGGCCGACCGGCGCTCCGAGCGGGGTCCCATCGGCCAGGAACTGCACGGTGCCGGTGGGAATGCCCGCTCCCGGGGCCACGGCGGTGACCGTCGCCGAGAACGTCACGGCCTCGCCGAAGACCGACGGGTCAGGTTCGCTGGTCATGGAGACCGCCGTGCCCGCGGGGTTCACGATCTGGCTGGTCCCCCCGGTGCTCGGAGCGAAGGTGGCGTTGCCCCCGAAGGTGGCGGTGACCGCGTGGGTGCCGGCGGCCAGGGTGGCGAGCGGTGGGGACACGGCGGTCGAGCCGGAGAGGGCGGCGCTCCCGAAGCCAACGCCGTCGGCGAAGAAGGTGACCACGCCTCCGGGCTGGCCCGACCCGGGAGGAGCCGGGGCCACGACGGCGGTGAAGGTCACCGCCTGCCCGAAGACGCTGGGCGAGGCGGCCGGGCTCACCGTGGTCACCGAGGCGGCCCGGTTCACCGTCTGGCCCACGTTGGGCGAGGAGCTGGCGCTGAAGTCGTCGTTGCCGGCATACGCGGCGGTGATGACGTGGCTGCCGACGGTGAGCGTGGCCAGGGGCGCCGTGGTCGCCACGCCGCCCACCAGGGCATCCTGCTCGACGAGCGCCCGGTCAACGAAGACCTGGACGGTGCCGGTCGGGGTGCCGGAGCCGGGGGCGACCGCCGTGACCGTGACGGTGAAGGTCACCGGCTGGCCGGCCACCGACGGGTTCACCGAGGCGCTGACCGCGGTCGCCGATCCGGCCCTGGCCACCCCCTGCCCCCCGGAGAGGGTCGCACCGGCGGCGGCGAAGCTGGCATCTCCGCTGTAGGTGGCGGTCACGATGTGGGTGCCGACCGAGAGCGCGTCGAGTGTGACGGCCGCCGACCCGGAGGCGAGCGGGACCGGGGCACCCATGTTGGTGCCGTCCACGCCGAACTGCACCGAGCCGGACGGGCTGCCGGCGCCCGGCGCCATCGGGCTCACGGTGAGGGTGAAGGTCACCGGCTGGCCGAACACTGAGGGGTTGGTCGAGGAGGACAGGATGCCCGCCACGCTCGCCTGGTCCACCACCTGGCCGCCCGCCAGTTGACCGGTGCTCGGCCCGAAGCTGGGCGCTCCCAGGTAGGTGGCGGTGACCGTGTGCGTTCCCACCGCCAGGGCGGCGGTCGGGGGCAGGGCCGCCACGCCGCCGGTGAGCGGCAGCGGCCCACCCGCCGGAGCCCCGTCGATGGTGAACTGGACCGAGCCGGGCGGGGTGCCGTGGGCCCCGGCGTCCACCTGGGCGGCGAAGGCGACCGGCTGGCCGAAGACCGACGGGTTGGCGGTGGAGGTCACCGTGGTCGTCGTGGGGAACCCATTCACCACCTGGGTCACCGGTGCCGACGTGCTCGCCAGGAACCCGGGGTCGCCCAGGTAGGTGGCAGTGACGCTGTGGCTCCCGAGCGTGAGCGAGGTCAGGCCCGGGAGGGTGGCGAGCCCGCCGTTGACTGCCACCGGGCTCCCGACGTCGGCCCCGTCCACCGCGAAGCGCACGGCACCGGTCGGTGTGCCGGCGCCCGGGGCGGTCACCGTGACGGTGGCGCTGAAGGTGACCCCCTCGCCGACCAGGGACGGGTCCGGCGCCGTCCCCACCGTGATGACGGTCCCGGCCCGGTTCACGGCCTGCCCGCCAGCCAGGGTGCCGGTGCCCGGGGCGTAGGTGGTGTCCCCGCTGTAGGTGGCGGTCACGGTGTGGGCGCCCACCGCCAAGGTGCCGAGCGGGGTCGAGCTGGCCGACCCACCGCTGAGCGGGACCGGAGCCCCGAGGAGGCTCCCGTCCACCGCGAACTGCACGGTCCCACCCGGCGTTTCATTCGGCGTGCCGGTGAACGTCGAGGTGACGGTAGCCGTGAACGTCACAGTTTGGCCGGTGACCGACGGGCTGGCAGTCGACCCGAGGGTCACCACGGTCGGTGCCCGCTCGATCACCTCGTCGGGGCTGAGCTGCCCGCTGCTCCCGTTCAGCAGCGGGTCCCCGCTGAAGGCTGCGGTGACGGTATGGCTCCCGGGCGCCAGCGCCGAGGTGGCGAGCGTGGCGACCCCGCTGCTGTCCACCGGCTGGGGCGCCCCGATCGGGACCCCGTTGTCCTTGAACTGGACGGTTCCCCCGGGTGCAGCCGCCCCGGGGGCGGTCACCGTGACCGTCGCCGAGAAGGTCACGGCGTCGCCCACCCCGGCGGGGTTGCCCGACGTCCCGACGGTGGTGGTCGTGTCCGCCCGGTGCACCACCTGGCCACCGGCCAGCGTGGCGGTGCTGGCGGAGAAGCCGCTGCCGCCCGAGTAGGTGGCGGTCACCGTGTGAGTGGCGGGGGCGAGGCCGGTGTCCACGTCCGACTGGGCGGTCCCGGTGGCCACCGGTGCCGGCGAGCCGAACGGGGAGCCGTCGATGAAGAACTGTACGGTCCCGTCGGTGGGCGCAGGCGGGGTGGAGCCCGGAGAGGCCGAGGACAGCGTGGCGGTGAACTGCACCCCCTGGCCGACCACCGACGGGTTGACCGAGGAGGACAGGGCGGTGGCGCTCCCGGCCACGATCTGGAGGGTCACCGGCAGGGTCTGGCTGTCCGCGGTCACCTGGGAGCCGGCGCTGCCCAGGGTCGTCCCGCCGGTAAACCCGCTGGTGGCGACCCCGTTGACGAAGGCGGCGGGGTCGGCCGCCAGGGTGCCGTTGGTCGCCCCTGAGAACACCGTGGCAGTGGCGGCGGGGAAGGTGGGCAGGCCGTCGAGCGAGCCGGCCGGCAGGGGTCCTCCGCCGCTCTGGCCCAGGAGGTCGGCGGTCAGGGTGGCCGTGGCCCCGGGGGCGATCTGGCCCGGGGACGCCCCGGCGCGCAGCTGCAGCCAGGGGCTCGTCGCCGGCGTGGCCGAGGACGCCACCATGCTGTCCCCGCTCACCGCGCTGCCCGGCCCGCTGTTGCTCCCCCACCAGTTGTCCACGGCCGAGACGCTGCCCGAGCCGGACTCCTCGATGGCGGCGCCCTGGGAGGCGCCGTTGCCGGCGAAGCGGCTGCGCGAGACCGTGAGGTCTCCGGTCTGGTTGAAGATCGCACCGCCGATGCCCCGGGTGTCCGGGTTGAGCGCCGGAGCACCATCAATGGCCTGGTTCCGGGTGAACTGCGACAGGGAGATGGAGCCGGCGGATTCCCCATCGGCCCAGATCGCCCCACCCTGGCCTTCGGCTCCGAGCGCCGACCCCGCCGTGTTGGCGTCAAAGGTGGAGCTCGTGACGGTGAGCGTGGCGCCTTCGAAGTAGACAGCCCCGCCGGGCACCCCGCCCCCCGGGGCCGCCACCGCGGTGTTGTCCGAGAAGCTACTTCCAGTGATTGCCAGGGTGCCGCCCCCGTCGAGGTTGTCGAACTGGATGGCCCCGCCGGCCCCGGCGGTCGCGTGGTTGCCGGTGAAGGTGGAGCCCACGATGGTGAGATCGCCCGCCGGGTTCATGACGATGGCCCCGCCCGAGCTCCCGGCGTTGCCGACCAGCCGGCAGTCGGTGAAGGTGGCCGCGTCGCCGTTCGCCCCGGTCTGCAGTGCCCCGCCGCCGAAGACCTGGGCGTCGCCCCCCGAGATCGTGAGGTCCTGGAAATTAGTGGTAATGCCGGGCAGCACCGGGGTGACGAACACTCCGGCGGCCGGCGTCGCCTGGACGATGGCCGAGGAACCCGGCACCGGGCTGGCCCCCTTGATAAGTGTGAAGGTATTGGCGGCGGACCCGAGGGTGAGCGCCCCGTTGGTCAGGGTGATGGTGCCCGAGGGCAGGTCGATCTCCACCGGGCTCGCCGCCGAGGAGGCCAGGAGGTTGGCGGCGCCCACCGCCGCCCGCAGCGTGGTGCACGATCCTGCCGAGCAGCTGCCCGCGGCGTCACCCAGCCCGGTGACGGTCAGGACCTGTGCGCTGGCGTCCGCCACGGGGTGCAGCAGGGCCACCGTCAGCCCCACCAGCAGGGCGACCATCCCCCCGACAACGGTGCTACGAAGGCCCCACCTCCGGTGTGGTGCCGCGTCCATGCCTCTGACCTCCCCTTGAGCCCCGGCTATGAAGGTTTACTTGAAACTTGTTGCGTCCCTACCGGACCTAGTTGTGACTCGATCGCGCTACTTGCGAAGGAACGCATTGCATCGTTGTAGTTTGCATGCCGAGAAGGCAGAAGTCGCGGAAATCCGCGACTATTTCTGGAGCCGAGTCCGTACAATCGGGCGGATGGATATTGCTAATGGATATTGAGGACGACCGGGGGCGCACCCTTGAGGAGGTGACGCTGCACCTCAACCCGGCTGAGGTAGCCGACCTGCTGGTGGGGGCGTCCTCGCTCGATGACGGCGGGGCGGACCATGCGGTGGTCCGGGATCCGGAAAGCGGTCGGAGTGTCGCGTTGTATCTGGCGGGCGAAAATGACAAGACGCCTCTGGAGCGCCAATCGGACTGGTGGGTGGGACCGATAATCTTGATCGTCGTGCTATTCCTGGCTGTCGGTGCCTACACCATTGCCCGGGGCCTCATCCACACCGTCTTCTGATCCCGCCGTCGTTGTCACCCTCAGATTCGTTCACGTTTTGAGTCGAAGGGCTCCCGGCACCACCGAGAACGACGCCGGCGTGCTCCCGAGCAGCTCGCCGTCCGCCTCCACCCGGAGCGGCCTTTTGGCAGTTATTTCCACGTTGCGGGCGCGGTACTCCTTGATGGAGGGCGAGGGCAGGTGGGTCCCCTTGAAGATCTTGGTAATTGTCGCTACGTAATCGGCCTTGTTGCCGATCTGTATGAAGACATCGAAGCGACCGTCGGCCGGGCTGGCCTTGGGGGCGACATGCATGCCGCCGCCGAAGAACTGGCAGTTAGCCACCACCAGGTTGGTCACCCGCCCCTCGTACGGCTCTTTGGCATCGCAGGTCACCGTGCCCTTGGTGGCCTTGAACCCGCCGAGGGTGAGCCAGAAGCCCATGAGGTAGCGGGTGCGCCCGAGGCGCCGGGGCAGCTTCTCGGCCCGCTTCACCACGTCCGCCCCGAAGCCGGCCTCGGCGATGTTGGGGAACCAGCGGGTGGCCTCCCCGCCCTCGGTGGTGAAGGTCACCTTGCCGACGTCGATGTCCATGATGCTGTCACCGGCGAGGTGGTGGACCCCGCCCGAGGCATCGTCGGGCAGCCCGAAGGTGCGGGCGAAGTCGGACCCCGACCCGGCCGGCACCACCCCCAGCACCACCTCCGGGTTGCGGGCGCCCTCGGGCCCCATCATCCCGTTGACGGTCTCGTGGATGGTCCCATCCCCGCCGACGGCGATGATGTAGGTCCACCCCCCGTCCACCGCCGCCCGGGCCAGCTCCACGGCGTGGTGGGCGCGCTCAGTGACGTGGATCTCGAAGTCGAGCCCGGCCTCGGCCAGGAGCTTGCCGAACTCCTCCGGGTGGCGCGCCCCCTTGCCCGCGCGGCGGTTCACGATGACGTACGCCTTGCCGAACGGGGACCCCACGAGGCCCGGATTCTACGCCAGGAACCGCTGTCCTTCGTGGCGGTGTCCGGCTTACCCCGCTTGGCGATCGGAGCGCGAAAACCCCCAGGAACCTGGCCGGGGCGCCGGGGCCGAGACCCGCTGCCCACACGCCGAAATGAGCACTCGCTCCCGGCATTCCGCCCCCGCCGGCCATAGTTGGCGGCGTGGTGCCGCCACTGGCTGCTCCACTCGTGCAGGTAGGGAAGGCGCGGCCCCCGGCTCCCGATCGCTGAAGTGGCTCGGGAAGCCCTCCCGCCATTCTTGTGAGCATGAACCACCACATAGGTGGCTCAGCGTCACAGGAAACTCCGGAAGGGGCGCTGGCTCCATCTCCAAGCGCCGCGCCAGTGACGCCCGGCCCCCGTCGCAGGGTGAAGAGGGTACGGCTCGGCTGGATGGTGGAGCGTGGAGGCCCGGCCCTAACGGGGCGGGGGGTCCTCCCAGTCGTAGTGGGCGGGGCCGAGCTCGACGGTCTCGGTTTGCTCCTCGTACAGCCAGGCGTCCTCGGGCGGGAACCCGGAGCTGCGGGCCCGGGTGTCGGGGGGCGGCTTGGCTGCCTCCTCGATCACGCCCCGGGGCACCCCCGAGAAGCGGCCGTCCTTGCTGTAGAGCCCACAGATGACGTCGACTAAGTTCATGGATCCCCCGAGGTAGCGGCTCAGGGTGTCGGTGGGCTCCACCGGGAAGCCGAGCTGGGCGGTGTGTGTGGCATCGGGGTCATGCTCGGCGCCCACCACCGAGGCGTCGGGGCGGATGAAGGTGAAGACCCCCGGGGCGGCCGCCACGATGCGGTAGCCCCCCTCGTGCACGGCGACATGGTGGGGCCAGCACAACAAGGCGAGGTTGGCCAGCGAGGTCTCCCCGCCCTGCGCCCAGTGGTGCAGGTGGTGGCCCTCGAGGTGGCGGGTATGGCCACAGCCGGGGAACACGCAGCCCCCGTCCCGGGAGCTGAGGGCACGCCGGATCGGGGTGGGGATGCTCCGGCTGCGCCGCCCGATGGACAACGGGTTGGCCTCGGCGTCCTCCACCACCGCCACCACCGAGGCATCACAGGAGATCCGCCGGGCGGTCTCGGGACCCAGGGGGGCGGCATGGCGGTGCCCGGCCTCCAGCTCACAGCGGGCCTCGGCGTCGGGGCGATCCCCGGCCAACAGGGCGGCGTCGACGTGCACCACGACCTCGGCCCGGGCGGTCCCCGGGCGGGAGGTGAGCTGGCGGTCCCGGGCGGCCTCGCACAGCGCCACCAGGGCATCGGCCTGGCGGGCCTGGATGGGGTGCTGTGCCGTCCCAACCGGGGAGTCCTGATCCTCTAGCTCCCCGGCTTCGGCCTTGGCCTCGGCGCACACCTGGGTGATGGCCGCCTCGATCACCGCCCCGGCCTCGGGGCCGAAGGTGCCGGTGAGGTGGAAGAAGCCCTCGTCGTCGAAGCACATCGCCAGGCGGCAGGCCTCCCGGGCGTCCATCACCTTTTGGTTCTCGGCCTCCTCGGAGAAGGTGGCGAGCAGGTGGCGGTACTTGGCCACCGCCCGGGCGAGCATGGAGCCGGTGGTCACCCGGGCCAGGGTGATCAGCTCGTCTTGCAGCTCGGGGGTGGCGATGCGGGCGATGGCCGCCACCTGGGTGAGGCACAGCTTGCCCTCCGAGAACGCCTCCCGGATCTTGGGCAGCTCGCGGAGGCGGCGGGACAGCGCCACCAGCTCTCGGGCCGCCCGGGGGGCCATGCCACAGCGGTAGCCCAGCCAGGTGGCGGTCTCCGAGGTGCCTTCCCAGTGCTGGGCGGCCTCGAAGGCCGTCAGCCAGCACAGCAGCTGGCACTGCCCGGCCGCCACCTGGCCCGCCAGGGATACCACCGCATCCCCCAGGGCATCGGCACTCCACCCCTCGGGCGGGAACAGATCCGCGGTCGGTTGCTCGAACATGTGTTCTAGTCTACCACACCCAAGCCGCGAGCATGCAAGGGATGTGGCAAAAAATCTTGAAAATCTTTGAGCAGTGAGCCAGGAGGCCGCTGGAGGCTGGCGAAACCAGAAGCTGCCCCCTCAGATCGCCCCCGCCAGGGCCACCACGCCCCGGTTCAGGCCGTCCACCGCCTTCCCGAGGGCAGCGGCGAGCTCGGGGCTGCCGGCGGCGTCCCGGAGCTGGCGCAGCAGGTCGATGGTCTGCTTGCAGGTGCGGATGAAGTCGCCCGCGGTCAAGCCCTCCTCGGTCAGGACCTCCTCCAGGGACACCCCCCCGCACCAGCGGTACATGATCTCGGCAAAGCCCGCCTCGGTCCCCCGGGTCAGCTCCAGCCCGGCCCGGCGCTCCCGGCGGCGGATCTTCTCGTACTGCCGGGTGATGAGGGCGTAGGCCCGCCGGGAGGCGGCGGTGGGCAGGGAACCCACCACCTCGAAGGGACCCCGGCTCTCAAAGACGAAGGTGGAGACCAGGGCAGCCAGCTCGCCCGGGTCGAGCCCGTCCAGCCACCCGCCCATCAGCGTCTCGGCCACCAGGAGGTCCGCCTCGTTGTAGATGTGGGCCAGCGTCCAGCCCTTGTCCGACAGCTCGAAGCCGGACACGTAGCCGAAGTCCTCCAGCACTTCCAGCACCCGGTGGAACTTGCGCGAGATGGTCTCGGACCGGCCCCGCACCCGCTTGCGGAGCTGTTCGTTCTCGGCCTCCAGCCGGCTGGCCCGGGCGGCCCACTGGCCATGGAGCTCCAGGTCCGGGCAGCGCTGGCACGGGTGGGACAGGACCTGGGAGCGTAAGCGGGAGAGGTCGCCGCCCTCCCGCTCCTCGGGGAGGGGCTCGGGTTCCCCGGCCTCCGGGGGCAGGTGCAGCCCTTCGAGGGCGGAGGCCAGCCGCTTGCGCAGCTCCTGGTCGATCGCCTGGGGCGGCTTGGGACGGGACGGCTCGCCGGGCGACAGCGGCAGGTTGCCGGCGGGCCGGGGCGGGTGGGGGAAGTCGGCGGCGGTCAGGCGGATGAGGCGGCGGTGGGCCGTGATGGCCAGCAGGCGGGGCTCGCCCCGCTTGGAGCGCTCGACGCCCACCACGACCACTGGCCCCCGCATCTTGCCCGTGGGGATGACGTAGACCTGGCCCGGGCGGGCGGCGGCCAGTGTGTTGCGGGTCTGCTCCCGGCCCTCGGTCTGCTGCCAGCGGGCCAGCGAGCGCTCCAGCCGGGCGGACCGCTCCCGCAGCCGCCAGTACTCGGCGAAGTCGCCCCGGTCGCACTGCATCTTCTCCCGGTAGGACTCGAGGAAGCCCTCGTTGCGCTCGATGAGCCGCTCCAGCACCACCACGTCCTTGTCGGCGTGGTACTGGGCGAACGAGGAGTTGAGCAGGTGCTCGGCCTGGGTCTGCGAGTAGTTGCGCACCAGGTTGGTAGCCATGTTGTAGGAGGGCTGGAACGAGCTGACCAGCGGGTAGGTCCGGGTGGAGGCCAGGCCGGCGATCTGCTGGAAAGGGATGTCGGTCTGGCGCAGCACGACGGCATGGCCCAGGGCGTCGATCCCCCGCCGCCCTGCCCGCCCGGTGAGCTGCGTGAACTCCCCGGCGGTCATCATCTCGTGGCGCTCACCGGTGAACTTGGTGAGGCTCTCGATCACCACGGTGCGGGCGGGCATGTTGATGCCCAGCGACAGGGTCTCGGTGGCGAACACCGCTTTGATCAGGCCGGCCTGGAACAGCTCCTCCACCGTCTCCTTGAACACAGGCACGTGGCCGGCGTGGTGGGCGGCCACGCCCGCCAGCAGCGCCTCCAACCACGTGTGATAGCCCAGGACCGAGAGGTCCTCGTCACTCAGGCGGGCGCAGCGCCGCTCGGCCAGCTCCCGGATCCGGTTGCGCTCCGGGGCGTCGGTCAGCCGGAGTCCGTCCCGCATGCACTGGGCCACCGCCGCGTCACAGCCCTTGCGGGAGAAGATGAAGTAGATGGCGGGCAGCAGCCCCTCGCCGGAGAGCAGGTCGACCACCTCCGAGCGGCTCGGACGGTGCCGGCGGGGGCGGGGGCCGTGGCGGTGGTCCCGGGGCCGGCGGTGATGCGTCTCGAAGCGCGACTCCAGCCGGCGCACTTCCGGGTTGGGGACCAGTTCGGCCCCCTCCGCGTCGCCCGCGTCCCCTCCGCCGGCAGCGACGAACATCGGCAACAGTTGGTCTTCCAGCAGGTAGTGGGCCTCGAGGCGCACCGGCCGGCGCTCCTCGATGACATGGGCGGTCGGCCCGCGCAGGGTCTGGATCCAGTCGGCGAACTCCTCGGCGTTGGACACCGTCGCCGACAGCGACACGATGACCACGTCGAGCGGGAGGTGGATGATCACCTCCTCCCAGACCGCACCCCGGTACGGGTCCTGCAGGTAGTGGACCTCGTCCAGCACGACGTAGCGCAGGGCACCCAGCAGCTCGGAGCGCTCGTAGATCATGTTGCGCAGCACCTCGGTGGTCATCACCACGATGGGTGCCGTGGGATTGATGGCGTTGTCGCCGGTCAGCAGGCCCACGTTGCCGGCGCCGTGCAGGGCGACGAAGTCGTTGAACTTCTGGTTGGACAGCGCCTTCAGCGGGGTGGTGTAGAAGGCCTTGCGGCCCTCGCGAAGGGCCAGCCAGAGCGCGAACTCGGCCACCACGGTCTTGCCCGAGCCAGTGGGCGCGGCGACCAGCACCGATTCCATCCGCCCCAGGGCCTCGAGGGCCTCGACCTGGAAGTCGTCGAGCTCGAAGGGATACTGGGCGGCGAATTCGGCAGCGTCTAGGCTCCCCGAGGAGTTTTCAGACGGCCGCCCGGGAAGGGGTGCCGGTCCCTCAGGGGGCTGGCGGAGCGGATCGCTGATCATCGACGTGCCGCGGGCGTTGGACGCGGGCCCTCGACCCCCACAGTACCCTCCCGCGGAGCGGGTCTCCGGTACGGCTAGGGCGAGGCGCTGGGCGACGGCGACGCCGGGGAGACCGTCGTGGTCTCCGGCGGGGCGGCCGGCGGCGACTGCAGGACCGCAGGGGTCTCGCCCGAGGGCAGCGGCAGGCCGAAGGCGTGCACCACGATGGCCTCCTCCTGCGCCCCGTCGCTGAATACGGTCTCGGCGTGGGTCACGGTGTTCGTGCCGAGCTGCACCAGCTGGGCGGCGATGTTCTTGTCGGTGGTCGTCCCGGCGAGCGAGAACTGGTTGATGGCGTCGATGAACACCTGGACGCCCTGGATCAGCTCCGCCTTCGCCTTGGCCAGGATGGGGGGCACCTTGGCTGCGTTCAGCTGCTTGCTGAGCGTCTCCATGGTCGTGTACCACTGGGCGGTCTGCGACACGTAGTTCGCTTGGGTCATGAGCCCCCCCGCATACTGCGGCGGGGAGTTCTGCGCCTGCGTGAGGAAGGTGCCGATGGGGCTCAGCTCGGACTGGAACTGGGCATCGAAGGTCTTGACCTGGGCCTTGCTGTGGCTGGTGGTGGTGTGGTGCTTCCAGAAGGAGTGCACCTGCAGGGCGCCGACAATGACCAGTGCCACCACGACGAGCAGCCCGACGATCCGCACCCATGTGTGGCGGTGCCAGGGGATGTGGACCCGTTTCGGGGCCATCCGGGGGGCGGGAAGAGCGCTCTTCGCCTTGACGGGCGGCCGGGCGGGGGCGTTCTTCTTCGGCATACCGGGCGGGAGTCTACCTGCTCGGGCTGCGGGGCAGCGGCGGCCCGCGGCGGATCACGGGCAGAGTCGCGGGCAGGCGGCGGGCAGGGCAGCCACCACCTCAGTGCTTGAGCAGGCGGGTGATCCAGATGGTGAGCTCGTAGAGGACGGCCAGCGGGACGGCGAGCAGCACCTGGGTGATGGGGTCCTGCGACGGGGTCAGGAAGCCGGCGAAGACAAGCAGCACCACCCAAGCCGGTCGCCGCCAGCGCCGCAGCCGTTTGCTGGACAGGATCCCCACCAGGCTGAGCGACACCAGCACCAACGGGAACTCGAAGGTGATCCCGAAGGCCCCGATCAGCACGATGACGAAGGAGAAATATTCGTTGGCATCCGGCAGCAGCTGGATCTTGGACCCGGAGAAGTTGGTGAGCAGCCCCAGGGCGGCGGGCATGGTCACCAGCGCGAGGCCCACCCCGGCGGCGAAGAGTAGGACAGCGGCGCCGACGAACGGGATGGCGTAGCGCTTCTCCTTGGCGTACAGGCCTGGTGCCACGAAGCGCCAGGCCTGCCACAGGACCACGGGCAGGGCCAGGGCAAGGGCTGCGAAGGCCACCACCTTCACCCGGATGAAGAGCGGGTCCACCGGGGAGGTCACGATCAGGCGGCGCCCGTGGCGGATGAGGGGTGCCACGCCGTGCAGGTGGCCCAGCGGGAGCGTGAGGAAGCTCACGATCGGGTTGTAGAGGAACCAGGCGATCACCAAGCAGACGCCATAGGCGATCAGCATGCGGATCAGGCGCGTCCGGAGCTCATCGAGGTGCTCGATGATCGTCATCCCGCCATCGGGGGGCGGGACCGGCTTCGGCCTCAGGGGCCCGGGGGTGGGCTCAGGCGCGAGGGCCAGGGCGCCGCTCCTCAGCGGGTGGCAGGGCACGGGGCCCTTTGGGCGAGGCCTTGGTCTTGACCGGCGGCGGCCCGGCGCTCGCCTCGTCGTCCAGCTCGAGCCCCGACTTGAGCTCCTCGGTCACCGACTTGCTGGCCTTGCGCAGCTCACCCAGGGCGCGGGTGACCCCCTTGACCGCGTCCGGGATCTTCTTCGGGCCCAGGATGAGCAGAGCCGCGACGGCGGTGAACAGGATCTTGATGGGGCCGAAGTTGAGCATGCCGGCGGTCTACGAACCGGGCGGGCGAGACGGCCCCGCGGGCTTACCGGTGGCGGCCGCCTGGACCCGGGCGATGCCGGCCGAGAGGCCCTCCGCCCGGCTCGCGGCCTGCTCGGCGAGGCGCAGGATCTCCCGGGCGGCCGGTTCGGCCTCGCCCCGGAAGGCGTCGAGGCTCCGCTTGAGGGTGCGGAGGCCGCCCAGCGTGCGGGCGAGGAGGAAGGCGAGGATGGCGACCGCGGCCACGAGGGCCGCCGCCACCACGCCGCCGGCGAGGTTCACGGCCTCATTTTATGAGCCACCTGCTGCGGGGCTGCTTCCCGGGGGCCACACGAGCGTTCCAGCTCGGCGGTGATCTCCCCCAGGATGCCGCCCGCTGCCTCCTGGCGCTTCTGGGGCCAACCTTCGAAGAGCGAGCGGGTGCGGCGGTCGAGGTCCTCGACAAACAGGTCTGCCAGGCGGCGGCCCTCGGGCGTCAGCTCGACGATCGTCACCCGGCCGTCGGCGCCGGGCGTCCGCCGGGCCACCAGGCCGTGGGCGGTCGCCCGGTCCACCAGCCGGCTGACATTGGACCTGTCGCAGCGCAGGGCGGCGGCGAGATCGCCGACGGTGGGCCCGGTGAGCGCAGCGCTCAGCAGCTCGGCCTGCTGCGGCGTGAGCCCCAGGGCGCGGCTGGACTGCTGGAAGGCGTCGTCCAGGGCTACCCGGAGGTGGCCGAGTCGCTGGCCGAGTGTGGGGTGCCGGTACATCGCCCTCCTCGGCCGGTCCCGGGGGATTACGTGATGGCATCACCGAAGTTGCGTGCTGGTATCACCTATATCCGTGACGGTATCACGGAATGGGCCCCCGGACGCGGCTGAGCGGCCCGACCCGGAGGTCGTGGCCGCTCAGTGGGGGGCGATGCAGGGACTGGGGTCGGGCTAGGCGGCGGCGCTGCGGAGGAACGATTCCAGGACTCCGGCCTCGAGCTCCCGGTGGAACTCGAGCAGGTCGTCGTAGCTGATCGGCGGGGCGGCCGGTCGGGCTGCCCGCGACGGGTGCTGGGCCTTGGCGGCTGCAGCAGCTTGGGAAGCCGTTTCGGAGCCGGTCTGGGCAGCGACGGCCGGGGCCTTGGCGGCGGGCTCGATCTCGGGGGCGACGCCGCCGGAGATCAGGAGCTGGACCACCCGGCTGTCGGCGGGCTTGCGGATCCGCTCGCAGCAGCGGGGGCAGTCGAAGGCGTAGGAGCTGCCGGCGCCACCGATGGCGATCCGGAGCTCGACCCGGTCTGCGGTGAGGTCCACCTCGCCACACGTCGGACACGTCGTCTTGATGATGACCATGGTGCCCCTCCCCTCGCTTCCGCTTCGCTTGGACTAGGTTCGCTGATGGTTCCTACATCGGCACCGTGCGTCCGGGTTTGAGCGAAATGGACGTCAGGAAATGTGCCTAGTTCACCCGGGCTATTCCGTTCCTACGTTGGCAGTGCCATCTCGGGATGGCCCGTCCGCGCGCTGTGGAGTGGCTGGGATGGACAACCCGGGCCACCCGGGCGCCCCGGGCACCGGACTACCGGTTGAATTGCCCATCTGGCCGTCCGGGGGCCAGGCAAAGATAGTCCGTTCGGGCCATGGACACCCCCGGGCGAGGGAGGCCGGGAGGTGTCCATGAAGCAGTGGCTACGGGACCGCCCAAGGCATGAGCGGGGGCCCCCGCAACCGTGTTCGCCTGGCCGGCCACCGGGTCGTCGACCATGCCTTGCGTGTCGGGCCACCACTTCATGGCCGCCCGGGCAACCGGCCGTGAATTCACGCTGGTTCTGGTCGAAGATCTCTCCTGGGGAATCACTCCAGCCAGTGCGAGGCTTGGCTGCCATGCACGGGCGGACACATGCCCTCGCTCATGCTTGGGGCCGGCCGGTTCTGCGGGTCAGTACTCGCCCGCGGAAAACAGGCGACCCTCGGCGGTACGCCGGGTGACCAGGCCGGGCAGCTCTTTGCCGCTGGCCTTGGTCCACCGGGCCAGCTCGCCGGGCACCTCACCCCGCTGGCCGGCGTTGAGCTTCTTCACCAACGTCGACCCCTGGAAGGCGCCGCCGCCGACATTGAAGGTGAAGCTGATCAGGGCATCGAGCTCGTGCTGGCCCAGCGAGACGCTGACCGCCCCCAGGACCGCCCGTGCCGCCGACGCCGCATCCGCCTGGAGCAACTCGAAGGCGCGCTCGCGGGAGATCCCGGCGAGGAACTCGGCCGGCTCGGAGCCGCTGCACGGGCCGTGGTGGACGAGGTGCCCCACGCCGATGGTGCAGTGGCCCACCGGGTCGTTGTAGAGCTGCAGGCGGCAGCCTTCGTGGCGGGCGATGAATTCCGCGCCCCGGGTGCTGAGCCCTCCTTCCGAAGGGGGTCCCCCTCCCGGTGTGGGGATACCGGCGCCCCCGTCCGCCGCGCCCCCGGTGGAGGTCAACGCCTCCCAGGTCCGGGGGCCGACGATGCCGTCGGCATCCAGCCCGCGCTCGCCCTGGAACCGGCGGACGGCGGTCTCCGTCCCCGGCCCGTACACGCCGTCCACCCCGGCGGGGTCGTAGCCGGCCGCCAGGAGCGCCTGCTGGAGCTGGCGGACCCGGGCGCCGCTGGAGCCCGGGCGCAGGAGGCCACCTGCGGGTGACCCGTCCGCCGCGCCCCCGATGGACGTCAACGCCTCCCAGGTCCGGGGGCCGACGATGCCGTCCGCATCCAGCCCGCGCTCGCCCTGGAACCGGCGGACGGCGGTCTCCGTCCCCGGCCCGTACACGCCGTCCACCCCGGTGGGGTCGTAACCGGCCGCCAGGAGCGCCTGCTGGAGCTGGCGCACCTGGTCGCCGCTGGAGCCGTTCTGGAGGAGTACCGGGGCCATGGTGGCCCTCCTTTCCGTGCGCCCGGCCTTCGATCACACCAACCCTCCCAGGTTCGGACGATTCACGCCGCCTCCCCGCTTCGCCGCGTTACGGGGCGGCGGCGCGAGAGAGGGCGCCCCGCCAGGCGCCCCCACTCGTCCGCGTCCCCGCAACCTATGGCGCTATGGGGCTAGGGCGAACGCCTCCTCGAGGGAGCGGTCGTACTGGCTGCAGCGCCCCCAGCCGGTCTGCGCCGTCGCCAGCACGTAGAGGTTGGCGGCGAAGGCGGCCACGGTGCAGGCGCCCAACAGGCCCGCCACGGTGTTGTCGTAGGGCGCTCCAGACGGGACCGGCAGCCATCCGGTCGAGGACACCTGGCTCCCCGCCTTCGTGAGCGAGAAGACCCACTTGGCAAAGCCCTGGGGGTGCCCGGCGGCATAGGCAATGGTCACGTGATCGGTCGCCTTGGACGCCGGGGCGTACTGCAGGTACCCGCACGCGGTGGTGGCGGCGTTGGCCCCGATGGCCGCCTGCGCCAGCGATGCGGTGCACGGGTTGTTGTCCACGTAGACCGCCAGCGGCGTGGCCGATTCCACCGCGTTGCCGTTCACATCCACGAAGTCGACGGTGATCTGGTGGGTGGTCCCGCTGCTCAGCGTGGTCGAGTCGAGGTAACAGCCGGGCAGCGGCTGGATGTACAGCATGAGGTCGGCGATGGTCGGCACCGGGTAGTAGCCGGCGTGACCGTTGACCGATTGGGTGGCGAAGGTCGCGGGCGCGTACTCGGTGCCGTCCCACTTGGCGGTGTGGAAGACGTCGGTGCGCACCGCCCCGTCCACCTTCACCTGGTAGAAGGCCGCCCCGTCCAGCCCGGCGCGCAGGAAGTTCACCATCACCGGCAGCGAGCCGCCGAAGGGGGCGTTGTGCACCTGGTAGAAGTAGCTCGGGTCGTGCCCGGTGGTGTCCGCCAGCCCTCCGGCGGTGACCCAGTCGAAGGGCACGAAGCCGATGCTCTCCAGCAGCGGCCCGTTGGGCTGCAGGCCGGACGCCGCCAGCAGCACCTCGTCGATCACCGCGTTGCAGCACACCAGGAGGAAGCCCGGGCTGACGACGGCCACACTCGACGGCCGGAAGGCGAGCCCAGTGGCGGCCACCGCGCTGCCGCCGGACGCCGCATTGATGGTGGCCAGGAGGTTGGCCGGGTCGCGCTCGGGGCAGTACAGGGACGTCTGGGCAGCGTCGGCCCAGGTGAGGAAGAACGGGGCGGTGAGGCCGGTGGCCAGGCCCACGCGCTGTCCGGTGCTGAGCCGGAAGCGGCTCACGCGGCCGCTGTCGGGGCCGGTGGTCTGCTCGCTGATGTAGGCGAACTGGCGGTCGGCGCTGAGGGTGAGACCCACGGCGTTCTGCAGCCCGCTGAGGACTGCGGTCTTGGTGCCGGTCAGCAGGTCGATGCGCCACAGGCGCCCGCTGGGCGCGTACTCCACGGTGTACGCCGTCTTGGTGGCTTCGTCCAGGAAGAGTTGCTGGGGGGCGGTCATGCCCGAGGCGACCACGGTGGCCGCCGCCCGGTTGGCGTTGGACAGGTCCAGCCGCACCAGGTCCCCGCTGCGCTCGGTGACGTAGGCGTGGACGCCATCGGCGCTGGCCTTGACGTCCTCGGGTTGGTTGTAGCCGGTCCCCAGCACGGCGTACATCGGGCTCAGCCGGTAGGTGACCCACGTGATGGTCATGTCGTAGCCGTAGGCGACCACCTGCACCTTGGCGAGGTTGCCCTTGGTGGTCCGCACCGCGAACACGTCGCCGTTCACCAGCTTGTTGGTCGGGTCGGGGTTGCCCGGGATGGGGGCGGAGCCGAAGGGCAGCTTCTGCAGGCCCGATGCGCTCAGGGCGGTGAAGTCCACGCTGCCCAGGTTGAGGATGCCCGCCCCGTTCTGCGGGGTCATCTGCCGGGCAGTGGTGGTCATCTGCTCCCACCAGATGTCGGCTTCGGCGCTCACCCCGCCCTCGGCTCCGCTGTCGAGGTCGAAGGTGAAGGTGCCCTTCAGCACCGTGGTCCCGCTGGCGATGACCGACGCCGCCGGGAACAGGTCCATCCGGGAGAGATTCCCGCTGAACTCCACGAACAGCAGCCGGTTCTGGCCGGGGCGGAAGTCGCATCCCACCGCCCCACCGAGGGTCGGCGAGGGAAGTTGCATGATGCTGGGCTGCGGCGCCGGGGGCAGGATCGGGATGGGGATGGGGATGGGGATGGGGTGCGGCAGGATCGCCTTCGCATCACCTGGCTGGATCACCGTAGCCATAGCGCCTCCTCTGAGCCCGGGCGGGCGTTGGGGAAAGGGACGGAACCGTCCACAACCACAGAGCCTGATACAACGCTCGGTGGGCCTCAAGGGTGGCTATACGAGTCTTTAGTATGGGGTGCTAGCACCCGTAAAAAACTCCCCCGCCCGGGGGAGCCCGCCCACGGGCTGTCAGCGATAGCGCTCCAGCAGTTGGCGGGCCAGCGCCCGGGTGCGCTCGCCCAGCTCGGCGGGCTCCACCACCCGCGCCTGGCGCCCCAGACGCAGGAGCAGCTTCTCCAGCCAGGCGGTGCCGCCGGCGCTCAGGTGCACCCGGACCCACCCGTCGGGAAGCACCTCCCGGGACTGCAGCGGGTAGGACTCGGCCACCCAGCCGGCGGCTTCGGGGGCGAGGTCGATGACCACTGCCATGTCGGCGGCCCCCTGCACGTACACGTCGTCGTAGCGGGAGAGGTCGACGTCGGCCGGGACCTCGGCCGCCTCGTCGAGGACGGTAGCCGAGCGGATGCGGTCCACCCGGAAGATCCGCTCGTCGCTCACCCGGTGGCACCAGCCGACGAGATACCAGTGCCCGCCGGAGAGGAACACCGCCCACGGGTCGACATCCCGTTCGGTGGTCTCGTCTTTGGAATGGGCGTAGTAGACGAGGTGGAGCCGGCGATGGGCCACCAGCGCCTGGCGCACCGCCGCCAGCTCGCCCGCCCCCTCCAGGGCCACACTGACCCGGGACAGCACATCGGGGCCGAGCGCCTCCTCCAGGCGCTGCACCGCCCGGTCGAGTGCCTCGTCGCCTGCCCCGGCAGCCGCCAGCGCCCGGGCGCCCGAGTACAGCAGCAGCCCCTCGGCCGGGGTGAGGCGCAGGGGCCGGGCGAAGTAGTCGGCCAGGCGGATCCACACCTGGTTGCCGTCCACGAAGGCCTCGATGAGGTCGCCCGGCCCGTAGCCGGGCAGCCCGCACACGAACAGCAAGTTGAGGTCCGCCAGCAGCTGGCTGCGGGTGATGGCGAACCGGGCGCACACCTCCCGCACCGATACCCCGGGCCGACCGATCACGAAGGGCACGAGGGTCAGCAGGCGCCGGAACCGGGTCTCGACCGCTTCCATCTACCAGGCCTCCATCTCTACCAGGCCTCCATCAACAGAGTTCCTCGAGGCGGGCGCGCAGGGCGGCGCGCAGGGGGGCCGGGCCGAGCAGCTCGACGCCTTCCCCGAGCGACAGCACCCACGACAGGAAGCCGGACTCCTCCACCACCGGCACCCGGGCGGTGGCTCGCCCACCGGCGCCGTCGCTCTCGAGGCGCAGCCAGGGGTGGGTGCGCTCCACCCACCAGGCGGTCGACGGGTCGAAGGCCACCGTCGCCTCGGTGGTGGCGCCCTCGCCGGCATCTCCGGGCGGGGCGGCCCGGCCGACGAACGGGGGCAGCTCGAGGGCCTCCTCGGGCCGGAAGCCTTCGGGGGCTGCGAAATCCGGCCGGCCGGCGGCGCCGATCGGGAAGCGGATCTCCCCGGCGATGCGGTCCAGGCGGAACGACCGCCGGGCACCCCGGTCCAGATCGTGGCCGACGAGGTACCACGCCCCCTTGCGGTGCACCAGCCCGTAGGGCTCGATGGTCCGCACGGCCGGCCCGGCCCGCCCCGGGTACGGGAAGCTGACCCGGCGCCGGTCCGCCACGGCCTCGAAGGCGCGGGCCAGGCCGGGGACCTGGAGGCCGAGGTCGGCGCTCAGCCACGACAGCCGGGTGCGGTCCAGGTCGGGGGGCAGGTCGCCGGCCAGTTTCAGCAGGGCTACGCGGGCGTCGGCGGGGTCCTGCAGGCGCACCAGGCCGGCGGCCAGCCACAGGGCGGCCACCTCCTCGGGCGACAGCTCCAGGTCGGGAAGGTAGTAGCGCTCCTTGGGGATGCGGTAGCCCTCCCCCGGCTCGCCCTCGACGATCACCGGCGCCCGGTCCAGCGGGATGCCCACCTCGCGCAGCGCCTCCTTGTCCCGCTCGAACATGCGGCGGAAGGCCTCCTCGGTCTGGTCGGTGTAGCCCGGGATGGTGTCCTGCAGCCGCTGGGCGGTCACGGGCTGCTCCGCCTCCAGCAGGCAGACGATGAGGTTCAGCAGGCGCTCGGCCTTGCGGGTGTTCACGCTACGGTGGGCCCGCTGCCGCGGGGGGCCCGGCGGGCCAGGAGGCCCGCGGCCAGCAGGGCAGCGGCCCCGGCGGCGAGGTGGAACGGGGCATCGTCGGCCACCGACCGGCCCATGCTGTGCGGCTGCAGGCCGGCGGCGGCGAGTGCCTCCAGCGTCTGGGCGGCGTCCACCTCGGTGACGTCGTGGCGCTCGACGATGCCCTCGGCTTGCAGGCGGTCCCAGACCGCTGCGCGCAGCGGTTGCTCCAGGACCGGCACGGCGATCCGGCTCCGGATGGGCGTGGCGTAGCGCAGGGCGCTCACCGTGTGGTGGCTCACCCCCCGGTGGCGCTCGCGGGGGTCGGCGGCGCTGATGCGCAGGCTGGCGATCGGCTCACCCCCGAGCGCGGCGGCGGCGGTGAGGGTCAGCCCCACCTCCATGCCGGTATGCCCCAGGGTGGTGTCGGTGCCGACGATGCCCGGCCCCGGGGCGACAAGGGTCACATCGGCGTGCGCCACCCGGCGGGCGGCGGCCAGGCCGCTGAAGACGTTCACGCATTCCAGGTCGCCCCCGAAGGCGTGGCCGGCGGTGAGGGTGACGTCGATCAGCCCCCCGCCCACCAGCGAGGCCACCAGGTCGCTGTGCCCCAGCGGCAGGGCGGCGCCGTCGGTCATCAGGTAGGCGAGCCGGCACGACGGGTGGCGGGCCTTCAGTGTGGCCGCCACGGCCGCCAGGTGCGAGTGCACCCCGCATGCCACCACCGGCATCCCGCCGAGCGAGGCGGCCTCCTCCAGGATGGCGTGGTGCGGGCTCTCGGGGGCCTCGACCAGGAGAGCGTCGGTCTGCCAGGGCGTGTAGCGCAGCTTGAGGATGTGCCCGCCGGAGAGCTCCCCGCTGGTGTCGTGGGCCAGGTTCCACACCACGAAGTCCTCGCCCCCGGTGCCGAGGCCCAGGTCGACGGCGGTGGTGTTGAGCACCACCCGGTCGCCCGGCTGCACCGGCCCGCTGGCCTGGGTGAAGGCGGTGGCGGGCCGGTCCTCGCCCCCGAGCCGCACCAGCAGGCGGCAGACCCCGGCTCGCTGACTCAGGACGGTGACGACCTCTCCGGTGGCGAAATGGGGCACGGCACCATTCTACGGATCGACAAAGCATATGTCTACAATGCTCTGCGCACTGGTAACGTCGTCAGAGCTCAGGCTCAGCTCGCTCCTGCACTCACCACGCAGTCCCGGCCCGCCGCCTTGGCGGCGTACAGGGCATCGTCCGCCGCCCGTACCAGGGCCTGGGGTGTCGTGCCGTGCTCGGGGGAGACCGCCACCCCGCACGACACCGTCGGCGCCGGCAGGGCCGCCCGGCCGTGGGCGAGACGCAGCCCCGCGATGCGGCCCCGGAGTGCGTCCGCCCGGGCGCAGGCCACCGGCAGCGGGCACCCGGGCAGGATCACGGTGAACTCCTCGCCGCCGTAGCGGCACGCCACGTCCGAGGCTCGGAACAGCTCCTGCATCGCCTCGGCCACCGCCCGCATCACGGCGTCGCCGGCCTCGTGACCGTAGGTGTCGTTGTAGGCCTTGAAGTGGTCGATGTCCACTTGCAGCACCGCCACCGGCGCGCCGCTGCGCAACCCGACATGCAGTTCCCGGTTCAGGGTCTCCTCCATGAACCGGCGGTTGTACAGGCCGGTCAAGGGGTCCCGGATCGACCAGGAGCGCAGGGTGTCGCGCAGCCGGAGGTTCGCCGTCGACATCGACACCTGCCCGGCCACCGTCAGGGCGAGCTGCACCACTGCCTCCGGAAGCCCGCCGTCCGGGAGCCCCGCTTCTGCCTCAGCTCCGGGTGCGCCGGAGAGCACGTGGAAGACGCCGATCGAGTCGCCCTGGCCGATCATCGGCACGCACAGGGCCCACCTCGCCGTCGATCCCCGCAGGTGGGCGCACCGGGGCTCGCCCGGGCCGGACAGGTGATGGTGACCCAGGCGCAGTGCCCAGCATTCGCTCGGTGCGAACACCAGCTCCCCGGGAGGGATCTCGCCCCAGGTCGCCGCCGACTCCACCAGCTCCCGGGAGGGCAGGGTCAGGGAGATGCCCCCGCTGAGCCCGGGGAACAGCCGGGCGGCGCAGCCGGCGGCGATGGGGTACGCCTCGGCCTCGGTGAAGCACCCGTGCAGGAACGCGGAGAGCTCGTTGAGCAGGCGGATCTCGGCGTAGGAACGGTGCAGCTCCACCCGCTGGCGCTCGATGGCTCCCTCCTGTTCACGAAGGGCGGTGATGTCCCGCGAGACCACCACGAAGCCATCCCCCAGCTTGGTCGCCCGTACGTCGAAGGCCCGCCGCCGGAGCACGCCGTCGCCCCACACGTCCTCGTAGGACAGGTCGGCGTTCAGGTAGGGCTCGCCGGTTTCTACGACCCGGCGGTAGAGGTCGAACACCCCGCTCGGGCCGTGATGGGGCAGCACGTCCAGCAGGGACCGCCCCACCAGGCGCTCCGCCGGGTACCCGGTGATTGCGCTCGCCGCCCGGTTGGCGTACTCCCAGCGGAAGTCGGCGATGCGCCCGCCCGCATCCCGGATGGCGCTGAAGATCGACAGGCTGATGGCCAGGTCGTCCACGGTGGTCCGGAAGCGCAGCTCGCTGGCCTGCAGCTCGCGCTCCATCCGCCGCCGGGCGGTGGCGTCCCGGAGGGCTGCCATGACCAGCACCTCCCCGGGAGCCTCGATCCGGCTCAAGCTCACGTCCACGTGGAGCGCGGTGCCGTCCCGCCGGCGGGCGGTCAGGGCCAGCCCCGACGCCATGTCGGGCGTACGCCGCTCGGGCGCGGCGGCGGCCTCCAGCACGTCGGGCGCCAGGTCCAGCACCTCCGCCAGGAGGTGGCCGGCCAGGGAGCCGGGCGCCCACCCCAGCATCGCCTCGCACCCCCGGCTGGCGAACACGAGCGCGCCTCCCGGGCGCGCCGCCAGGAAGCCCACCGGAGCGGCGTGCACCATGGCCTGGAAGAAGGCGTCGGGGAGTTCGTCGGGCATCGCGGGGACCTCGAGCGGGATCTCTACAGTCGGGATCTCTACAGGCGGGTTCGCTACAGCCAGGCGATCAGCTTGGCCACCCGTTCGTCGGTGTACTTGAAGGGGTCCTTGCAGAGCACCGTGCGCTGTGCCTGGTCGTTCAGCTTCAGGTGCACCCAGTCCACGGTGTAGTCCCGCCGCCGGCGCTTGGCCGCCCGGATGAACTCGCCCCGCAGCCGCGCCCGGGTGGTCTGCGGTGCCTCGTGCATCGCCAGGCGCACGTCCTCCTCGCTGACGTAGCGGTCGACGAGGCCATTGCGCTCCAGCAGGTAGTAGAGGCCCCGCCGGCGGCTCACGTCGTGGTAGACGAGATCCATCAGGGCCACCTTCGGGTTGCCCAGGGTCATCGCCCGCCTCTCCCGGTACTGCTCCAGCATCCGGTACTTGATCACCCAGTCGATCTTGCGGTCGAGGGCGAGGAAGTCGTTCTCCAGCGCCACCAGGCACTCCTCCCAGGCCCGCACGGTCTCCTTCATCTCGGGGTCGTCCCGGCGCTCGACGTACTTCGCCGCCCGGGAGAGGTACTCCCACTGCAGCTCGATCGCTGAGGCCTCCCGCCCGTTGGCGAGGCGGACCTTGCGCTGGCAGGTTAGGTCGTGGGAGATCTCGCGGATGGCCCGGATCGGGTTCTCCAGGCTGAGGTCGCGCATCACGGTGCCCTCCTCCAGCATCCGCAGCAGCACCGCCGTGGTGGCGACCTTGATCCAGGTCGTGTACTCGCTCATGTTGGAGTCGCCCACGATGACGTGCAGCCGGCGGTATTTCTCGGCGTCGGCGTGCGGCTCGTCCCGGGTGTTGATGATGGGGCGCGAGCGGGTGGTGGCCGACGAGACGCCCTCCCAGATGTGCTCGGCCCGCTGCGAGATGCAGTAGATGGCGCCCCGGGCGGTCTGCAGCACCTTGCCCGCCCCGGTGAAGATCTGCCGGGTGACGAAGAACGGGATCAGGACCTCGGCCAGCTTGCCGAACTCGCCGTAGCGGCTGACGAGGTAGTTCTCGTGGCAGCCGTAGGAGTTGCCGGCGGAGTCGGTGTTGTTCTTGAACAGGTAGACCTGCCCGGCGATGCCCTCCTCCCGCAGGCGGGCCTCGGCCGAGTTCACCAGCGACTCCAGGATCCGCTCCCCCGCCTTGTCGTGGGCCACCAGCTGGCGGATCTCATCGCACTCCGGGGTGGCGTACTCCGGGTGGGACCCGACGTCCAGGTACAGGCGGGCGCCGTTCTCCAGGAACACGTTGGAGGAGCGGCCCCAGGAGACCACCCGGCGGAACAGGTAGCGGGCCACCTCGTCGGGCGACAGGCGGCGCTGGCCCCGGAAGGTGCACGTGACGCCGTACTCGTTCTCCAACCCGAAGATGCGCCGGTCCATGGTTCTAGTATCGGCGGCCGTCAGCGCTGACCCGAGCCGCCACCTGAGTCTCGACCCGAGGCCGGACCCGGAGGCGACCCCTACGAGGCGGCGTCGGGCTCGCCTCCGGGTCCGGGCCCGGGATCTGCTGGGGCGAGCAGCTGGCTCAGCTCGGGCTTGGAGAAGCGGCGGAACTTGCGGCGCTCCCGGGAACGGTCCAGGGCCGCCACCTCGAGGTTGGAGGCCGGGATCTCGCGCTTCTCGATCTCGGCCAACGCGGTCGCGCCGGTGCGCAGGGCGTCCGCCAGGCTGGCGCCGGGCTGGAACGTCCGGCGGATGTACTCGGTGAGCGCCTCGGCCTGGCCCCCCATGGCCACGAACCCGGACTCGTCGGCCACCGAGCCGTCGTAGAGGATGTGGTACAGCTCGTTGGGCCCGCCGTCGGTGCCCACCTGGGCCACCAAGATCTCCACCTCGAAGGGCTTCAGTTCGGCGGTGAAGATCTGGCCGAGCACCTGCGAATAGCTGTTGGCCAGCGCCCGGGCCGAGACGTCCTCCCGGGAGTAGGAGTAGCCCCGGATGTCGGCCTGGCGCACCCCGTGCATGCGCAGGGTCTCGAACTCGTTGAACTTGCCCACCGCGGCGAAGGCGATGCGGTCGTAGATCTCGGAGATCTTGTGGAGCGTCGAGGACGGGTTCTCGGCCACGAACAGGATGCCCCCGGCGTAGTCCAGCGCCAGCACCGACTTGCCCCGGGAGATGCCCTTCCGGGCGTAGTCGGACTTGTCCTTCATGAATTGCTCGGGGGAGACGTAGAAGGGCAGGCCCATGGCTCAGCTCTCGTCCGCCGCCATCGATTCGGGGCTCCCGGGCACGGTCTCCCGGGGGTTGATTCGGCCGGCGGCGGTGCGCTCGGCCAACAGGTCGTCGAACAGCGCCGCGATGGTGCCGTCATCGATCTCGGTGACCCCCGCTGCCGAGATGGCGGCGATGTTGGGGTAGATCTTGCGCAGGACGTCGGGACCGCCGGTGGCGACGTCCTCCTCCGAGGCGTCGAAAAGTGCCTCGAGGGCCACCTTCACCGCCTCGTTCCGGGTGAGGTCGGGCCGGTAGCGCTTCTTGATGGTGGCCCGGGCGTCCCGGCCGCCGCTGCCGGTGGCGTAGTAGTCGCTCTCCTCGTAGCGCCCCCCGGTGACGTCGTACTTGAAGATGCGGCCCAGCCCGCGGGCGGGGTCGTAGCCGACGAACAGCGGCACCACCACCATCCCCTGCATGGCCATCGGCAGGTTGGCGCGCAGGAACTGCGAGAGCTTGTTCGCCCGGCCCTCCAGCGTGAGGCGCTCGCCCTCGATCTTCTCGTAGTGCTCCAGCTCGGTCTGGAAGACGCGCACCATCTCGATCGCCGGGCCCGCGGCTCCGGCGATGGCCACCGCCGACGACTCGTCGGTCGGGAAGACCTTCTCAATGGAGCGGTGGGCGATGCTGTAGCCCTCGGTCGCCCGCCGGTCGCCGGCGATCACCACCCCGACCCCGTAGCGCAGGGCCAGGATGGTGGTGCCGTGCGGTGCCCGGTCGGCGAGGTCGCTACCCGCGGGCAGCTCCACCGGGAGGGGGACCGCGGCGGGGCGCACCCGGCGCAGCAGGTCGGCGAACGAGCCCGGCTCGAAGCCGGCGGCGGGCGCGCGCTCGAAGGGCAGGTCAGACACCATGGCGCGCATTCTAAGCCGGTTTCCGAGCCGTTCCTCTTGGCGGCCCCCCGTCCGGGTTAGGCCGAGAGGGGTCCTCACCGGCCGCGGGGGACTGCCCCAGGGCCAGCGAGGGCATCGTGGCCCCGGGCACTTGGAGGAGCCCGTTCCGGCTCCCGAGCGGGAGACGGGTGAACGAAAGACCGCGCCGCCGGGCCATATTCCGGATCCCCTGGGGAGTCGACATTTCAGGTGAGAGAACCCGTAAGCGGCACTTTTCGAGGTGGGTCAGGGGAACTGTGCAATGTGGCGAAGGCAGCGGGGTACGGCAGCGGTACTACCCGGACGTACGATCCGGCTCCCCCGGTGGCTGGCTGCCGCCGGGCGGCGGGCGGGCTCCGACCGGGGCGCGGCGGCGGTCGAGTTCGCCATGGTGGCACCGGTCCTCGTCATCCTGGCCATGGGCGTCATCGACTTCGCCAGCGTCTACAACAACTGGAGCGGCATGCGCCAGGGCGTCTGGGCCGGGGCCCGGGCGGGCAGCGTGGCGAACTTCGGCACCGGGGTGTCCTGCCCGCTCACCTTCACCGGCGGCGGCTCGGCCCCTTCGGCGGACCTCCAGTCGCTCATGTGCGTCACCAAGAATCAGGTCGGCCTCAGCCAGTCCAGCGTGCGCATCGACATCCTGATCAGCGACCCCACGCTGCAGACGCCCGGTGCGTCCTGGCAGATGGGCGGCGGGCTGACGGTGTGCGCCGAGGCACCCGTCACCTCCGCTACCGGGGCCCTGGGCACGGCACTGTCGGGCCACTACCTCCGCTCTAAGACCACCATCCGCATCGAGCAGGCATCGCCCAACATCGAGACCCAGGGCTACGAGGCGGACTCGTCCGGCGGGGGGTGGGCATGGTGCACGGCGCAGAACCCCAGCTCGTAGTGCACCGGATCGCATCCCGGATCGTGGGTGGCATCGCCGCCCGGGCGGGGCGCGCCCTCGGTGACGACCGGGGCGCGGTGTCCATCGTGGTGGCCGCGCTCCTGGTCGCGCTCCTCGGCATGGCCGGACTCGGGATTGACCTCGGCCGTGCCCGGCAGTACGTGGTCGCCGCCCAGACCGGGGCGAATGCCGCCGCGCTCTCCGGCGCCCAGGACCTGCTCCAGTTCACCAGCTGGACCCAGGTCATCTCCGACGTGGAGATGTACGCCGACGCCAACTTCCGCATCAACGCCTCGATGTGGAACGGGTGCGCCGACCCCGGGGCGCTCCCCTACCAGCCCGACTCCGCCCATGCGGATGCGTGCATCTCCTCGGACTCGGTCACCTCCCCCACCAAGCTGCGGGTCCGCCTACCCCTCCTGCACGTGCCCACCAGTTTCGGCGCCGTGCTCGGCGTCGCCAGCATCCCGGTCGCCGCCGCAGCGACCGCGGACATCATCACCGCGCCCCCGTGCGCCCTGTGCGTGCTCAGCTTCGTGGCCAACCCGGCCTTCAAGGCCAACGGCACCGCCCTGGTGCAAGTGACCGGCGCCGCGCTGCTGGACAACTCCGGAGCCTCGGACGCAGCCAGTGTGATCGGCTTCTCCAGCGTGGTCGCCGACAAGATCGGCGGCCCGTCGGCTCCCGACGGCTTCCGCACCACGGGCAACGGGCGCTACTCGCCGACGCCGGTGCTGGCACCCCCGGTCCCCGACCCTCTGGCGGCACTCCTTCCCTGCCCGGCGGCTGGTCCCGGGGTGTGCCCGACGGCGGTGCAGCCGGATGTGAACCTGAGCGGGAGCAGCGCGGCGTCGATCACCCCGGGCATCTACCAGAACATCTCCGCCCAGGGGAGTGCGTCGCTCACGATGGCGCCGGGCACCTACATCATCACGCACTCGATGAGCTTCTCCGGCGGCGGCGCACTGACCGCCAACGGCGTGACCCTGTACTTCGCCTGCTCCGCCTATCCCGCGCCGTGCACCGCCGGGCAGTCCGGGGCCTCCTTCTCCATCACCGGCAACGGGGCCACCGGCATCACGCCCCCCGCCTCCGGGCCCTTCCAGGGGCTGGCGATCTTCGCCGACCGCAACAACGCCACCTCGTCCAGCCTCAACGGCAACGGCGGCACGTTGTTGACGGGCACGGTCTACACCAAGGGCGAGGCGCTGGCGCTGACCGGGAACGGCGCTCAGACCAGCACGCTGAACTCGATGATCATCGCCAACACGGCATCCACGTCGGGCAACGGGAACCTGGCCATCAGCTTCACCATCGCCCAGAACGCCCCGCTGGGCGCCATCGAGCTCGAGGGCTGACGTCGGCAGTCTGAGCTGCGCCTGTTCTATCGAACGCAGGCCCTTGCCATTTTGGGCCGTGCCTTCTAAAATAAAGGCCAGCAGTCGATAGAACAGCCAAGCAGGCAACCGACGGACCTTGAGGAGGCAACCCATGGTCACCGCCCTACGCACTGCACCACCGGCAACCGTACCCGAGTCATCCCTTCGTGCTGCCCTCGCCCGCCTCTGGATCGACCATGTCCTCTGGACCCGCCAGTACATCGTGGCGGCTGTGGCGGGCAGTCCGGACGCCGAGGCGGCCGCCGGGCGCCTGCTGCGCAACCAAGAGGACATCGGCAACGCCGTGGTGCCCTTCTACGGCGAGGAGGCGGGCGCCGCTCTCACCACCCTCTTGAAGGACCACATCATGATTGCGGTCGGCATCGTCGCCGCGTCGCTGGATGACGACGAGGACGCCGCCCTCGCCGAGCTGGCACGCTGGGACGCCAACGCCGACGCCCTTGCCGAGCTGCTGGCCGGCGCCAACCCCGAGAACTGGCCCCTGGACGACGTGCGCGACCTGCTCGGACAGCACCTGGCACTTACCAAGCGGGAGCTCCTGGCCCGGCTGAACGACGAGTGGGACGACGACATCGCCGCCTTCGACGACATCCTCACCGAGATCTTGACCATGGCGAGCGCGTTGTCGGAGGGACTGATTGCGCAGTTCCCGGATCGGTTC
>DASTWV010000006.1 GCA_035765775.1 Actinomycetota bacterium
GCGCTCCACCAGGAAGCGGGGGCCGAAGATGTCGTCCACCGCCTGCTTGTCGCCCAGCGAGGACTCCGTCAGGGTGCGGACGTAGAGGAGCTGGCGGGTGTAGTCCCACTCGTAGAGGGCCTGGTTGGCGTCGATGCCCTCATAGCACTGCAGCCGGATGAGCTGCAGCCCGAAGGCGGCGGCGATCGCCTTGGACAGCTCGGTCTTGCCGACCCCGGCCTCGCCCTCCAGGAGCAGCGGGCGGCCGAGGCACAGCGCCAGGAACGTTGCCGTGGCCAGGCCGCGATCGGCGAGGTAGTTCTGGTCCAACAGAATGTCTGCCAGCTGCTCAGGCGACTCGGGAAGATCCATGCGCTCCACGGGTGCACTCTATGCCGACCTGGCTACCCAGGAGGGTGCGAACCGGCTCCCGCCAGGCTCACATCGGGCAGGAGACGTTGGCGGCACCGGGGTCGCCGGGGCCTGACCACTTCAATACAGCGCGCCGCGGGTTAGGCAGAAGATCCCCCGTCCCTGGTCCGGATGCGCTATTCCCATCCCGCCCCGCGGCGGCGATCATGGACAGGAGAGACATGGTCGCTCGGGAGTCGGGCATCGCCCGGCATGATGAGGTAGCTGCCAACGGCTCAGCACCGGCGGCGATCGCGTCGGCGCGACCCGCGGGTCTCAACGAGGTCCTGGTGATCGCCGCCCACGAACTGCGTCAGCCCGCTGCGGTGATCTATGGCCTGGCGTCGACGCTGTGCCACCAGCGGGCCACCCTGACCGACGAGCAACTCGACGAGGTCGTCCGCCGCCTCCACCGCCAAGCGGAGCGCCTCGTCGCCCTTCTCAACGAGACCCTTGACCTCGATCGGATCCAGCGAGCCGAGGCCCCGCCGGAGCTCTGCACGATCGAGCTGGCGAGCGCCGTCGAGCGCGCCCTTACGCTGGCGCAGCCACCCCCCGGGGTGCAGGTGAGCGTCGCCATCCCCTCAGCCCTCCATGTCCTCGGTACTGAGCCGGGACTGGAGAGGGTCCTCGTGAATCTCCTCTCCAACGCCTACCGCTACGGCGGCTCCCACGTTCGAATCGAAGGCCGGTCGGGGCACGAGGGCGTCCAGCTCCGCATCCAAGACGACGGCCCCGGTGTCCCCGCCCACCTCGTCCAGCACCTGTTCCAACCATTCCGGGCCCAACCCGGCGGCAACGGGCTGGGCCTCGCCATCGTGCTCGCGCTGGTCGAGTCCTTCGGTGGCACCATCACTTACCGGCAGGCCGACCCTCCGGGCGCCGAATTCGACGTCACGCTCCGGCCCGACACGGGACCTCCCCTCAGTGCCGGGACGTGTGACACCTGGGCGGTCGACGAGCCGCCCACCATCCTCGTGGTGGACGACGAGCCGGACATCCGCTGGCTTCTGCGGGTCGCCCTCGAGGCCGCCGGGTACCGCGTCGTCGAGGCGCCCGATGGTCAAGCGGCTCTGGAGGCCATCCGGGTACGGCGGCCACGGCTGGTCGTGTCCGACCTCATGATGCCGGTGATGGATGGGAACGAGCTCATCCACCGGATCCGGGCGATGCCCGGGTGTGCGGCGCTCCCCATCGTGGCGCTCAGCGCCAACCCCCACCTGGCCCGGAACGCCAACCTGGCGATGGCGAAGCCCTGCCTGATCGGTGATCTGACCCGGGCCGTCGGCACCCTCCTGAACGGGGTCCACCCATGAGCCGCGTGCCCACCGGCATCGCCGCGCTCGACCGGGTGCTGGGAGGCGGGTTCCCGCCCGGCTCCCTCGTCGTCATCGCCGGCGCCCCGGGGACCGGCAAGACGATCCTTGCCCAGCAGATCTGCTTCGCCAACCCGCGGCCGTCGATCTACTACACGACGCTCTCGGAGCCGCACTCCAAGCTCGTCTCCCATCTGCAGAGCTTCTCGTTCTTCTCGCTGGAGGCGATCGGCGAGCGGATCCGGTTCCATCACCTCCCCTCGCTCGCCGATCCCCCCAACCCGGTCTCGGCTGAGGTGGCGGCGGAGGTTGCCCGGCAGGCGTTCGAGTCCTCGCCGGGCGTGATGGTCATCGACTCGAGCAAGGCGCTCCACGAGGCGGAGGGCCCGGGCTTCCGGCGTTCGATCTACGACCTGGCGAGCCGGGTCGCCCATACCGACACCCTGCTGATCCTGGTCGGCGAATACGAAGAGGCCGACATGCAGACGGCCCCTGAGTTCGCGGTGGCCGACGCCATCATCCTGCTGACGAACGAACCGAGCGGCTTGACGGACCGGCGCTGGCTGCGCGTGGCGAAGCTCCGCGGGTCCGACCACCTCGCCGGGCGCCACGCCTTCCGCATCGGCCCGGACGGCCTCGCCCTCTTCCCCCGGCCGGAGGCCAGCCTGATACCGCCACCGCCGGGCAACGGCGGCCGGGTCTCGACCGGGATCGAAGGCCTCGACGCCATGACCCACGGCGGGATCCCGGTCGGCACCACCACGATCGTTGCCGGCCCCTCGGGTGCGGGCAAGACCGTCATCGCCCTCCAGTTCCTGATCGAGGGACTCAAAGGCGGGGAGCCGTGCGTCTACGTGTCCTTCCAGGAGAGCGAGCGCCAGCTCCGGGAGAAGGCCCGCAACTTCGGCTGGGACCTGAGCGGGGCCACCGCCAAGGGCCAGCTGGCCATATTGCATGTCCAGCCGGTGGAGATGGGTCTGGACGTCGTGGCCTCCCAGATCCACCAGGCGGCGGCCGGCATCGGGGCTCGGCGGGTCGTGATCGACAGCATCGGCGAGCTCAGCCATGCCGCCACTGGTCCCCGGTTCCCGGACTATCTGTGGTCCCTGGTCGGGGCGCTGCGGGGTGAGGGGGCGACGGTCGTCCTGGCCAGCGAGACCGAGGCCTTCTTCGGCCCGGCATTCGAACTCGCCCGGGGCCTGTCGTTCGTGGCGGACAACGTCGTGCTGCTGCGCTACACCGAGTTGGAGTCCGAGATCCACCGTGCCCTGGTCGTGGTCAAGATGCGGGAGAGCGACCATGTCAAGAGCCTCGTGGAGTTCGAGATCACCAGCGGGGGCGCGGTCGTCAAGGGCAAGTTCTCCGGGCTGTCGGGCGTCCTGTCCGGCGCGCCGGTCCCGGCGGAGCAGAAGTTCCGGGAATTCTTCGGTCGGTGAGGAGGAAGGGTCGTGCGCCGCGCCGCCAGGCTCCTCAAAGGATGGCTGGCGCGTCGGACAGCGACCGAGGGTGAGCGGGACAGCACGGCAGCGTTCGAGAAGTTCTTTGGATAACGCACTGCGAAGAGGAGACCCGGAACAATGAGGACGTCCACGTTGGCCACCAGCTACATCCAGGCGGTGATCTTCGGAGCCCTGGCGGGGCGCTGCCTGTTGGGATGGTTCCGGGAGCGCGATCGCCGTTCCGCCCACCTGGCCTGGGCCGCAGGACTCTTCGGGGTCACCTCCCTGCTGGGCGCGATCACCAGCACGATCTACGACTCGACCAAAGGGCAGACCGCGCCCCGGTGGGAGACCATCATCGCCGGCGCCATGATGTATCTCGCCATCTACGCATTCCTCCTCTTCCTGGCTGATTTCATCCGCTTCCCCCGCTGGGTCCGAGCCTTTTTCCTGGCCGCCACCGGAGTGAACGTGGTGCTGGCGTTCATCGAGCGGCCGGATCTGCGCTTCGACGGACGGACGTCGCAGATCGTGTCGATCCCGGGCATCCACAACCCCATTAATTACCGCACCTACCTGGGGTACATCCTGGCTTACCTCGCCGTATCCCTTGGCCTGCTGACCGTTGCCTTCCTCGCCTATGCCTTCCGCACCGCCGGCCTCGCCCGGCTCCGCATGCTGCTGATCGGCAGCGGCTTCCTCCTGCTCTGCGTCGTGGTCGGGCTGCTCCCGCGCCTGCTGTTCGGCCACCCCAGCGCCCAGACGATCTCCCATCTCCTCACCGTGCTGCAGTACGTGGCGCTGGTGGCCGGGCCGCTCCTGCTGGTGGGCTTTGCACCCCCGACGTTCCTGAAGAACCTGTTCCGCAGGGCCGAACTCCACCCGAAGGGACCGCAGCAGGCCCCAGCCGTCTGAGCACCACACAACGCGTATAGTTGCTAGTGCTAATCGCGAGCCCTCCGGACACTGGGGGAACGCGTTGCTGCCGACTCCTGCCGTCTCACTTCTTCCGAACGGATCTCCAGCATCTGACCAACTTCAACTAAGACTAATGTACGCCTATGACGCGGCTTATCCGTCCCTGGTCCCTCTCTCTTTGTCAATGGCCAAGTCGCGCGCCCCACTGGTGGCCAACTAAAAGTCCCCACCTCCTGAGCATCTACGGGGGTCAGGGCTTGGCGGGAGCGATCACCTCCTCCTTCACTGGAGCCCCCGCCTGGGCGCGGGCTTTGGCCTCCCGCATCCGGTAGGACTCCCCACTGGTCAACACCAGGACGCGATGGTGGGTGAGGCGGTCCAGCAGGCTGACCGCGGTGGTCGCCTCGGGCAGGAAGCGGCCCCACTCCTCGAAGGGCC
>DASTWV010000007.1 GCA_035765775.1 Actinomycetota bacterium
GACCACGATCTCCAGCTTCACCATCCAGTCCTCGTCGGCCGACTCCCACAGCGGGGCGCAGATCTCCACCCCGGGCTACGCCACCACCGGCTGGTACCCGGCGGGCCCCCGCTCCACGGTGTACGCCGCCCTGGTGGCCGACGGCGTCGATCCCGACCCCTTCTTCTCCACCAACATGCAGAGCGCCGGGGGCAACTTCTCCGTTCCCTGGTGGTACCGGGCGGACTTCACGCTGCCCACGCCGGTGGCCGCCACCACGATGGTGGACTTCAGCGGGGTCATCTCGAGCGCCGATGTGTGGGTCAACGGCACCCAGGTGGCCACGAACGCCCAGGTGGCCGGCGCCTACACCGACCATGAGCTGAACCTGACCTCGCTGGTGCACCCGGGCACGAACACCATCGCCTTCCTGGTGCAGCCCAACAATCCGGACAACGACCTCACCCTGGGCTGGATCGACTGGAACCCGCAACCCCCGGACAACAACATGGGCATCTTCCGGGACGTGGTGGTCCGCCAGAGCGGTGGGGTGGACCTCCGGTTGCCCGACGTCCAGACCACGGTGGCCCCCTCCCTGGCGAGCGCCCAGCTCACCGTGTCGGTCCAGGCCCGCAACGACACCGCTTCCCCGGTGAACGCCACCGTCGCCGGGACGATCGGGCCGATCTCGTTCTCACAAACCGTGGCCCTGGCGGCGAACAGCAGCCAGGTGGTCAGCTTCACCCCGGCCGGCTACCCGCAGCTCACCGTCTCCAACCCGAGCCTGTGGTGGCCCGCCGGCATGGGCGGGCAGCCCCTGTACACGCTCGGGATGACCGCCAGCATCTCCTCGGTGATCACCGACAGCGTGGCCCAGAGCTTCGGCGTGCGCGACCTGCAGGCGCCGGTCGAGTCCGACGGGTTCCGGCACTTCATCATCAACGGGCGGCCGGTCCTCATCCGGGGCGCGGGCTGGTCGCCCGACATCCTGCTCCGGAGCAACGAGGCGGCCCTCACCGCCAAGATGCAATACGTCGTCGACCTGGGGCTCAACGCCATCCGGCTGGAGGGACACCTCGACACGCCGGACTTCTACGACCTCGCCGACCGCCTCGGCATCCTGCTCCTGCCCGGCTGGGAGTGCTGCGACAAGTGGCAGAACTCGGGGTCCTACAGCAGCGCCGACACCGCCATCGCCTCGGCCTCGATGACCAGCGAGGCGCAGGACCTGCGCAACCACCCGAGCGTGGTCGCCTTCTTTATCGGGAGCGACACCCCCCCGTCGCAGAGCATGGCCAACACCTACGTGAGCGACCTGACCGCGGCCAACTGGCCGGACGCGGTCATCTCCTCGGTGAACGACTTCTCGCCCACCGACGGCCTGGGCCCCACCGGGGTGAAGGAGCCCGGCCCGTATGACTGGGTGCCGCCGGTGTACTGGTACAACAAGGCCACCAATGGCCACGATGGCAGCGGGGGTGCCTTCGGCTTCGACACCGAGATGAGCGCCGGCGCCGACATCCCCCCGATGTACACGCTCAACAAGATGATGACCCCGGCGCAGCAGCAGACCCTGCTCAACCCGGGCGCCACGCAGTACCACGCCGGGGCAGCCGGCACCGACTTCGACAACCTGCAGAACTTCGACAACGCCCTCTTCGCCCGCTACGGCACCCCCGCCACGGTGGCGCAGTACGACGCCGAGGCGCAGCTGGCCAACTACGAGGCCACCCGGGCGCAGTACGAGGCCTACGACCGCAACTTCACCGACGCCTCGATGCCCTCCACCGGCCTCATCTACTGGCAGCTGACCAGCGCCTGGACGTCGCTGCACTGGCAGCTGTTCGACGCCTACCTCGACCAGGGCGGGGCGTACTACGGGGTGAAGAAGGCCAACGAGGCGCTCCACGTGCAGTACTCCTACGACGACCGGTCGGTGGCCGTGATCGACCAGGGACCCTCCGCCGCGAGCGGGCTCACGGTCCACGCCGACGTCTACAACCTGGACGGGACCCTGATGAACTCCCAGACCGCCAGCAGCGTCAGCGTCCCGGGCGGGGGCGGCAACGCCCGGCCGCTCACCATCCCGGCGTCCATCCCCGGGCTGTCGACCACCTACCTCGTCCGGCTCACCCTGACCGACGCCTCCGGCACGCAGATCGACCGCAACGTGTACTGGCTGTCCACCGCGCAGGACGTGCTGAACTACGCCGGCTCCACCTACGCCATCACGCCCACCACCGCCTTCGCCAACCTCACCGGGCTGGAGTCGATGGGCCAGACCTCGGTGTCGGCCACCGCCGCCACCACCGCCGGCCCGAACGGGTGGTCGACCACCACGGTCGTGGTCACCAACAACTCCAGCCAGAAGGTGCCGGCGTTCTTCCTGACCCTGCAGATGATGGCCAACGGGAACCCGGTCCTGCCCGAGCAGTGGAGCGACAACGAGCTCAGCCTGTGGCCCGGCGAGTCCGAGACCGTGACCGCCTCGTACCAGACCTCGCTGCTCCAGGGCACCACCCCGAGCGTCAGCCTCTCGGGCTGGAACACCGGCACGCAGACCATCCCGGCGGCCGGCGGGGGCAGCACCGGCACCGCCCCGGCGTTCAGCGCCGACACCCCGCCGGCGACGGCCACGGTCGGCTCGGCGTACTCCTACACGTTCACCGCCAGCGGCAGCCCGGCCCCCACCTTCTCGGTGGCCAGCGGGGCCCTGCCCGCCGGGCTGGCGCTCAGCGCCGCCGGGGTCCTGTCCGGGACACCGACGGTGACCGGCACCGCCACCTTCACGGTGTCGGCCGCCAACAGCGCCGGGAGCACCACCACGCCCAGCATCTCGATCACGGTCGGCAGCGGCGCCACCGCGCCCGCCTTCCTCGCCGACACACCGCCGGCCAGCGCCATGGTCGGCGCCCCCTACTCCTACACCTTCACCGCCAGCGGGACGCCGGCCCCCACCTTCTCGGTGGCGGGCGGGAGCCTACCCGCCGGGCTGGCGCTCAGCGCCGCCGGGGTACTGTCAGGGACGCCGACGGCGACCGGCACGGCCACCTTCACCGTCCGGGCTGCCAACAGCGCGGGCAGCGCGACCACCCCGCAGCTGTCCATCTCGGTCGCGCCGGCGCCGGTCGGCCCGGTGTTCACCGCCGCCACCCCGCCCGCCACCGCCACCGTGGGGACGCCCTACTCCTACACCTTCGCGGCCAGCGGCAGCCCGGCCCCCACCTTCGGCGTCGGCAGCGGCACCCTCCCGGGCGGCCTGGGGCTGAGCGCCGCCGGGGTACTGTCCGGGACCCCCACCACGGCTGGGGCCTTCAGCTTCAGCGTCGCCGCCTCCAACTCGGGCGGCACGGCCTCGGCGGGGCCGTTCACCGTCACGGTCTCCCCAGCCACCAGCGCCCCGGTGTTCACCGCCGATACCCCGCCGCCGTCCGCCATGGTCGGCACGGCGTACTCCTACACCTTCACCGCCAGCGGCAGCCCGGCCCCCACCTTTGCCGTGCACTCCGGGGCGGTGCCGCCCGGGCTCGGGCTGAGCGCCGGGGGTGTGCTGTCCGGGAGCCCCACCACGGCGGGCGTCTTCGCCTTCAGCGTCTCGGCCTCCAACACCGCGGGCTCGGTGACCTCGCCGGCGGTGACCGTCACCGTGTCCGCCGCCCCCGCCTTCCCCGTCGCCGCCGGGTCGGTCTTCGCCCAGGACACCTTCGCCCGGGGTGCCGTGACCGGGGGATGGGGCACGGCCACCGACGGGCACGCCTGGGCGCTGCAGAGCGGGGCGGCCTCGGTGCTGTCGGTGGCGGGCAACCAGGGCCTGGTCAAGGGCTCGGGGTCGATGGCCACCGCCCGCCTGACGCTGGGCACCGG
>DASTWV010000008.1 GCA_035765775.1 Actinomycetota bacterium
CCGATCCGTCCACCAGGGGGAGGTGAGGCCGAGAAGCCAAACCTACCGGCACTCCCCACGGCCGCCAGTGGGCAAGTTTTCGTGGCCATCCTTGGGCAGGTGTAGTGGCCGTCACCGGGCAGAACTCAACGGCCCTTGACAGCCACTCCTTGTGGTCGCAGAAGGATATTTCGCCCTCACAGAGACTGTTAATATCACTGTGAGTGATCGGTAGTAGCTCAGTTCTCAAGGATCACCGGCGGTTCGGGCCCTAGATAATCCAGGGGTCGCCGAGTTCGCGCGGTCTTGGTCGTCCCACGACCAATCTTGAATCCCGAACGGCACCCCCAAATCGGTAGAAGTGTACCGAGTCACATGCCGGATCGATGATTCCCTCAAGTTCGATAACGAGCTTCCTATACGACACATCGGAGAGGCGGCATTCGAACACCGAGTACTGAACCCGGCTGCCGTAACGCTCGCAGACCTTGGCGACGCGGGTCAGGCGGATCTCTCCGTCCCGGGTATGGGTGTCGATGTCGTAGGTCACCAGCACGTCCAATCAGGTCTCGATCACATAAGGGGGGTAGGCCGGGAGGTCGCCACGCAGAAACCTGGCCAGGAGGGTCGCCTGGACGCTCGGGAGCGTCCACCGTGGGACCGCCCGGCCCAGGAGCCGGTGGAGCACCTCCTCCCCTTTGAAGATGTCGTAGTTCCGGAACACAACGCTCCGGCCCTCCTCGGTGAGGTAGCAAGCGCCACCGGCCGTATTCACAAAGTGCTCGGCCCTGAGTTGGTGCCGCCCGATCAGGCGGAGGGCGAAGCGGTCGGCTATAGCGGGCCGGAACTCCTCGAGCACGTCGAGAGCCAAGGCCGGCCGTCCTGGGCGCGCTCCGTGGAGGAATCCAATCTGCAGATCCAGTCCCACCGCCTCCAACGCCCCGCTGATCTCCGTCGTCAGGAGCCCGTACATGAAGCTCAGCAGCGCATTGACGGGGTCCCGAGGTGGGCGGCGGGTCCGGATGCCGAAGCGCAAACCGCTGCGCTCGGCGTCTAGGCGGGCCGTCAAGGCTTTGAAGTAGCGCCGGGTTGCGTCCCCCTCAATGCCCCGGATCCTGTCTCCGTCATCCGTCGCCGTGAGCCCTTGCAACCGATTCTCGATCACTTCCTGTTCCATGATTACCATCGTCCGGCCCGGTTCATCGATGTCGTAGCGCCACCGCCCGAGGAGGCGCCGGTAATTCTGCAGCTTGCCAGCAACAAACCAGCGCGCCAGTTGCGCACACTCCAGGGGATTGCTTGCAGCCCCGAACTGCGCCTGCCGAAGGTGGACGTTCCCGTGAGCGGGCCCCCCGACGACGAATTGCACCCGCCCGCCCCGGCGCAGCGACGTCACCCGGATCCCACGCTCCACGCAAGCGGCGATAGCATCAGTGGTCAGTAGGCTGCTTCCAAGGAGGACCACAGCCTCCAGCGACTCGATGGGCACGCGAACCCTGGTGGCATCCCTCCTCGTGACCAGCAGCGACCCCTTCTGCAGGGCAACCTTCGTCCCGTGCCCCTGGCCGTAGAGGGAGTTCAAGATCCGCATCGAAATACCTCCCTTCTGAGGTAGTCGACGGTCTCGTCCGGCCGGGCGCAGACATGGGGGAGGCAGTGCCCGAGCAGTTGGCACTCACGACACCGCGCGTCGTCAACCGGGGCGGGCAGGCGGGCTGCTACGAGGACGGAACGGACCTGTTCGATGCAGGACTCCGTACGCTCTCTGAGGGCCAGGTCCATGGCTACCGCGACTCTCCGGCGGGGAGCGGAGAACCAGAGGTACCCGGTTGGGACCGGCGTCCCCAACATCTCCTCGAGGCAGAGGCTCTGGGCGCATAGTTGGAGATGGGCGGCGTCCCCGTGGCGGCTCCCCATCTTGTACTCCACCAGCGATGGTGTCCCGTGGGCATCGAACTCGACCGCGTCCGCGCGCCCGGTCAGTCCCAGCTGTTCGGACCAGAGCGGCAATGCCCGGACAACGAGCTTGCCGCGCTCCATGCGCTGGCCCGACGTATCGGCCCGGACGTGGCCCCGGGTTCCCACAACGGTGTGGACGTTGTCGGACCAAACCCCGTCCACATGGATGAGCGCGCACTGCCGTGGGCAGTAGGCATAATGCTCCAGCGCAGCAATCTGGATGACCAGCTCCGGGTTTATTCGACTCGCCTTGAGGCATATCCCCGCCGGGTATCAGCCGATCCGACCGGCTGAAACGCCACGGAGCGGTAGCGGGTGAGGACGCCGAGCCGCCACAGCGACTCCCGAGCCGCCCGGGTGTCCGGCGCAAAGGCTTGCACTTGGTCCAACAGGGCGTCGATCCCCCAACAGTCGAGTGCTGAGGACCACGCCACCCACCCGAACTCCCAGTCCTTCCAGCCCCGCGTCCGGATCTGGGGACCATTGCCCCGCACTGGGAACAGGGCCAGCCCAAAGAATGCCAGGCATTCGACGACCGGGTCCACCATCGGTCCGGCCCCGGGCTGAACGCCCGACGGGAAGCGGCGGGCGTCAAATCCGAGCCCGTTTGCAGCGACTCGACTGAGGGTTCCAGCCAGCGACTTGCTGACCAGCTCTGCTCCTCGCTCCCCGATCGCCTCCCGGCAGGCGATCAAGCGCTCAGAGAGGGTGATGCCTCTGGGTACCGGTGGATCGAAGGGGCTATGCGGAAGCTCATCCTTCAGCGGTTCCTTTAAGTCGGTGAGGGTCGCACCCAGGAACGGATCGGCCGCCTGCCTGGCCACCCTCGCTCGGTCCTGGTATGCCGGGTGCGACACCTTTCGCGGCAGCTCCAGGGCACCTTCCAACCTCTTGGTGATCGACAGCCCGTTCAGGTACTCCAGGGTGGGCAAGGCGGCTGCGATTGCGTCACTGCAGTTGCCCTCGGCCGACTGGAAGCAGGCCGTCGGCACGGGATCGGGCGTCCATGACAGCCGAAGGCCCGGGACGAGTACGGTGGCGCCTATCGCGGCCAACCAGGCATTCAGCCAGTCTGCTCCCCAACCGGGCGCAGCTGTTGCAGGCATTGGTCAGATCACCCCCTCTGCATCGGTGCTCCCCTGTTGGGACACGGCGTGGTCCGCTTGGCGGACGATAGCCTCAAGCAGTGCGAGACCCCAGTACCCGTATCGCTTGCACAGCCGCCGGAAGCGTGCTGGCTGCTGCCAGTCTGGGAGTGCGAGGTTGCTGGCCACCATCACGGCGGCGCCATTGTCCCTGAAAGAAACTGTTCCTTCTGAAGCGTCGGCAACGAGCCGCACGAAGGGCCGGCCCTGCCCGTGGTGGGAGATGACCAGGTGCAGCACCAGGTCGTCATCGACACCGCTGTCCAAGTCCCGCAAGACGGCGGCAGCGAGTCGCCCGCTCAACTGCTCGTGGCGGCCACCGCGGGGCCACCCGGCTGCCCGCCGGTACGCTTCGATGCGCTCCCCGGGAGTGGCTGACTTGGCGAGAAGTGAGCCGCCCTCCCTGCCGGGATCGAGCCATCGCTGGAAGCGGGGGTCCGCTTTGCCGATGTCGTGCAACGCACCCGCCAAGCGGACTGCCTCAACTAGCTTGGCCGGGCAGCCAATCCGCCCCGCCATGCGTGCAGAGAAGTCGCCGACCAGGCGGAGATGCTCTCCCAGCTCGGTTCCACGCGCCCGATCAAAGCTCAACTCGTCGAACGCGTCCGAGCGGAGCTGCACCTGCGGCCGGTCCCGTCGCTTGGGCTTGAGGAATGGATCGTCATCGGCCGGCCGGGCTACGGTGGTCGAGAGGCCGCCGCGGAAGGCGTCCAGTTCTTGGTTGTCCAGCCACGAGTGCCAGGGTTGGTCGCCGGAAAGCTGATCCAGGAGCTCGGTGACCAGTGCTTCCTCATCCTTGGTTTCCAGGGGGACGCCGTCCTCTGCCCGCAGGCTGCGCACGACCTCCTTGAGATCGTCGCCCCAACCCGGGATGAGGTTGCTGATGATCGCATCGTCAAGGGTGAGCGTGGGCCCGTCCAGCGGTGACACGTCCAGGACCGTTTGCTTGGACGAGACGTTCCAGCCCAGCTCGTCGTAGAGACCAGTTTCCGGCCGGAGCACGACAGTGTCTCCGGGTCTGAGGGCTCGGAGATCGGACACCACTTCGACGCTTGCCCGGTCGGGCGTCAGTCGGTGCAGATCGCCGGTGGTCAGGTCCGTCAGGGCATCCCGGAGCTCTCCAATCGGGATCTCCACGCTCTCGTGCTCGTGGGCCGGTGGGACCAAGCGCACTCCTGGCTCAGGGAGGTGGGCCCGCCACAGAACCGAGATCCGGCCCTCCTTTTCGACGCCCTCGTAGAACAGCTCCGAGGACGCCTCCCCCTGTGGGGGCTCGGTGGTCTTGGCCCACTCCCACAGGTGGTTGGGGAGGAGCTCACCAACGCGCTTGGGGATGTCGGCGGGAACACCGACCACCTCGACGATCCGCTCCGGGCACATATCAACTGTCCCGCCCGCCGCCGCCGCAGCGATGCGCTGCCACACGGCCTCCGCTTCTACCCCGTAGATCGATGACGGCTCCTTCTCCTCGGGGTGGACGACGACCGCTTCTGAGTTTTCGCGAAGACCGAGTCGGTTCAGGCGCCCGAACCGCTGGACGATCGCCCGAGCACCGGCGCTCTCGGTCACGAGGCAATCGAAATCGAGGTCGGCTCCCACCTCCAAGGTCTGCGTGGCGACGACGATCAGGTCGTGCTCCCTGGGCCCTTGGCGTCCTGCCGGAGCGCCATACGTTTCGTCCAGGACACGGGACCGCACCCGTGCTCCCTCGCGTTCGCGGAACCTTCCGGTCAGGAGCAGGAGTTCGCTGGCGGTGTCGGAGCCCTTCGGCCGGACGGCCCGCCGTTCCAACTCGTCGTAGACCTTCCTCGCCGTGAGCGGGGTATTGGCAAACACCACGCAACTTTTCCGCTCCTGTCCGTCGAGACACGCAACGGCACGCTCGGCCAGCGTCTTGGCCAGGTCCTTCTGGGCGCAGGAGGCGGTGCTTGCCAGTTTTGAGGCGCCCAGCCGCTGACGCACGACCCCGTTCTCACGATCGTGCGCATCCAGCCGGAATACATCGCCGGTTCTCCCGGTCGCCGTGAGGGCTACCAGCCGAGGCCTCGCGCGCTCAGGGGGAAGGACCCGCGTCGGGTCCCCCAGGTCGCACAGTTCGACAGGCCCACCGCGCGCAGCAAGGGTCTGCAAGTTCGCGGCAATGTGCGCCTCGTCCAGCAGCACTAGGCTGTCGACACCCGCCAAAGCTGCATCTACGGGGCGCATCGAGGTGCTGGACCCGTAGCCCCGGAACAGCCATCGGCTAGCGAACATGGGGACAGTGGCGAAGATCAACGCTGGCTGCGATGGGTCAGGCACCCGCGCACCCAGTTCGGCACCGCCCCGGAGCCGGGTGAGATGCAACGGGCCCGGGCTGGAACCCACAGCCGCCAAAGCGCGGAGCGCAGCCGCCACCTGTGCAACCGCCGATCGGTCGGCATCGGTGGCACTGGGCCATGCCACGTCGATCGAATCCGGAGCGGCTAGCAGCCTGGCTATGGCCACCGCCCGGTTGTAAGTCGCGTCCACGAGGAGGCGTCGGTTCACGACGTACCAAATGCGGGTGGGCGCGAAGCGGTCGGCGCCGAGGGTGGCGGCCTGCCAGGCCAGCGACCAGATGGCGATATCCAGGCACGCTGTCTTGCCGAGACCGGTCGGGACCCCAATCTCGGTGGGCCATCCTTCGCGGACGACCAGCTCGGCGAGGCGTGCTTGCCACGGGAGGGGGTCCTGCCCGGCGTGGAGGGCCCGGTAAAACGAGGGGAAGTCCGGGATATCACCCATCGGTCTTCTCCTTGGTGATGGGGGCCATGAGGCCGAGTCCGAATTGCCGTCCCCGGCCGAGGGCAATGGGTCCACGGACGGGTTCGGCGAAGAGCAGCTCCAGGTGTCCGAAGGGATGCCGGGTTGCGCCTCGGTGCGCCTCGGTCGCGGCCAGGGAGACGCCCGCTCGGATGAAAGGCACGCGGGCAACCCGGAAGGCCACCGGCGATTGCTGGATTCCCGCGTGCTGGCACCAGAGCGTTACCTCGTTGCCGGTGGGTCCCCCGGGACTGAACCGCTCGTAGATCACGGGGAATGCCGAAGCCCAACGCCGTGACGGTGTTTGCCATCGCGTGGCCTTCACCGCCACGGGCGGAGGTCCCCAGGCCTGGTCGTCGGCAAGTGCGACCCTGGTGGCGAATTGACCCGCCCGCCCAAGCTCGCGGGTTGTCAGCCATCCCAGAGCCTCCTGCACCCGCTCCACAACCGCCGCCTCCGTGTTCGCCGGTAGCCACACCGCGGCGCCACGAATCATGCCGTCAGCCCGTTTATGGCCAACGCTCGGCAGGGCGAACCAGTGGGCGTGCTGGTAGCCCGTCCCGGTAAAGCCGTGGCCGTGAAGGACCTGGGGGACAGCCTCTTTCTCGCCGCCCGAGAGGACTTGATATCCCTGAAGGACGGCCTCCCGCAGCGCTTCCGTCACTGCAAGAACCCGGCGACCGGGCACAGGAGTGGCGAATCGCAGCCAGGAGACACAAGGGGTCTTGGCATCAGGCCGTGGATCATCCGGGCCGCGGTAGCGGGCATATCTCGTCGGCAGCCAGGACCGTCTCATGGGAAGGCCGCCTGACCATTGTGCGAAGGCATCGTCCAGCGCCTGCCGAAACCCGGACCAAGGCACGGGAAGCACGGTGGCGCCATCGTCCGCCGGCTCCCACATCCGTTCCCAGGACGGCGCGATCTCGCCCTCAGTGCGTACGCTTAAACGCACGGGAGAGTCTGCGCACCCCAGGTACCCGACGCGGGCTGCCCGCGCGCGCAGGCCTTGCTCCTCCGCCTTCGGCACCTTGAGACCCTGCCATAGGTATGTGACAGTCGGGTCGGCGAGAGCTCTCCTTGTGCCTGGGCGGACCAGCGTTGCAGTGCGACCCACGTACTCTTGGACAGCGCCGGTTTGCCCCGACTTCGTATCCCGATGGAAGTCATCCGCCACGACGAATCGGCCGTGAAGCTGGGTTGCCAAGGTGAGCGGCGAGGCGTCAGCGAGGATGATCGGCGGGCTGGCTGACTCCAGCAACGCCAGCTCTGAGCCATCGGTCACTCGCTGCCGGTTGCCCGTGCCGTCGGCGGCCACGAGGGCGGAGAACAAACGGGCCGGGCTGGGTGGCCACTCCCCCGAGTCCAGGTCCCCGCCCATCAGCGCCGTATCGTCTGCCGAGGCCCCGCGGAACGTTCCGTGGAGGAACTCGACCGTGATGGCGAGCATCAGTTGTCCACCGGCCAGCTGCGGCGGATGACCTTCTCAAGCTCGGGGTTGGGCTTGAGGATGAGCGGCTCTGTCTGCCATTTCGAGCCCACCGGCAGCCCTGATCTCTCTGCTTGGCTCACGCATTCCTGGAACAGGTGCGTCGCCGCTTCCAGGGTGATGGGTTCAACCTCTTCGTCGGTCGATCCCCCCAGCCAGGTCCACGTGGCCGCCGTGGTGCGGAGGTCGCAACCGGAGCGGAGATTGAATGCGCCGCCGAAGGCCGCGGCGTGGGCGACTATCCCGAGTGCCGCCACCACCCCCCGACCGGCAGCATTCGTTGCCGCATCGCCGAACCAGATGCGCCGAAGTGAGGCCAACGAGAGCGTGGCCTGCTGCTGGATCGAGTGGAATGAAATGGCGGCCGGTGCCCCATCGAAGATCGCCTGGCCATGCCCGACATTCGACAGGCTGTCCTGCTTTTTCTGCCCTCTCGCCACTGCCGACTTCTTCTCGTCCGTCAGCTGCCACGGAATGCCCACCTCGTCGTTCTCGTCATAAGAAACCTTTTCCGATATCGAGAGGTTGAGTGGGTCTCCCTTGGCCCCAAAGATGCGGGTATCGACAGTTGCCGGTTCGAGTCCCGTGATCTCGGACACCCACGACCGCGCGAGCTTGGCCTGAGACCGCTTGTTGCCAAGATGGGATTGCCAGAATCCGTAAAGCAGCGTCTGTGGAAACCACTGGACCAGGGCCTCCGGTCGGTCGGCCGTTCCATTGAAGAGCGCCGCCCCCACAGGGGCCTTCGCGAAGGGGACGCCGTCCAGGGTTGCATCCCGAAGGTAGGCGTCCGCTTGGCGATGGGGCAAGCGGAAACTCGAGAGCTGGCGGGGCAGGTGGGGAGGGAGTGTCGTCCATTCGGATAGGTCGATGACAATCGACGGAAGGCCAAGCACCTTCCGGTGTCGGTCCAATGCCGCCTCCAGCCGGTTGGCTTGGCTGGGCACGTTGTCGACCACGACGGCATCGACGGCCGAGGCTTCGGCGCCAATGCCGACCCACCGGCGGTCCTGCTGGTACTTCCCGCCTTCGTAGACGGCGGGCTTGACGGGGCTCCCGGGACCGCCCAAGGGCTGGAGGTTGGCCTTGATGCAGAGACCTCCCTCAACTGAGTCGTCGGAGCAGGCCTCGACCAAGCGTGCAGCAGTGAGCTTCATTCCGTTCCTCCTCGCCGGCCTGTTAGTCAGCACAGAAGTGATTGCGCACCGGCAGAAATGGATGCTACGGAGGGGTACCGACAAAAACCCGCAAGTTTCTGGAGAACGCGAAAAAAAGTTAGCGGAGTTCTTTGGCCGCCTTCTTCGGTTCGCCTAGGGCGGGGCAGCGAGTAGCTGCATAAGATTACTAATGGTGGTTCTTGACTATTGAAAGATCCTGTAGTCCCTAAACAGAGGACCCGGCCGTCAAACTTCCAACAAATGGGCCCGGGCCAGCGCTGTTGCGTACTCGCTTGGTTGCCCTGGGAGGATCTCCAGACGGGCTCGGATCCCATCCCCGAAAGGACCGACCTCGACCACACGGGCGACGACTGGGTTCTCCTCGTCCCCGGTGATGACGATGGCGCCTGGAGCGACGCGGTCCGGGTCCCGCGCCTCATCGAGGAAGGCCCATGGGCGGCCGCTCTCGTCGATCTGTTGCAGATCGCAGGGGATGTCGACCTCGACCCTGCGCGCCATTCCGTTGCTGGGCACAGTAACCGCCTCATCGTCGGCCCTTGAAGGGGTTCACAAGGGATGGTCCCAGGATAGCAAGCAGCCGTTTTAGAGTCGGAGCACTGGCGTCGGGAAGCCCAATGTCGAAATGTGGCGCAGCAAACGTGGGGAGCAAGGTGAAGCCGCTTTGCACGAACCTGAGTGCAGGAGCCGCCGCGTACGTGGTGTACGTTCGCAGCTGCCCGGAGAGAATCCCCTCGAGGGAGCCATCCGGCAAGACCGCATGAACACTGACAGAAACCATGGGGAGTCCCTGCAAGCTATAAGCGCGCGCCTGGCGGACGGCTGCCGCGCCGAGTTTGTCCAAAGTGATGGGCCCGCCCCGGACCATGAGCGCGCTCTCGGGCGGTGGCGGCTCCTTCCGTATGAAGGCCTCAATCGGCTGTAGCGGCACGCTGGATTCCTTCCCGTGGGCGAGGGCCCGGCGAGAAAAGATGGGCTCCTGCTTCACCACACCAGCCCATCGAGACGCTCAACGAAGGCTCGCCGAACACCTGCCCATCTAGAGTATCCCACGGACCCGGTCCGGGGCAAGCTACCTAGCCCATGGGTTCAGCCCCGACCGCCCCATATGCTGGGCCCATGCCCTCCAGGCGGGTCGAGACCGCAGTGTCGGCCGGTGGCGTCATCATCGACGCCGAGGGCCGGGTGGTGCTGACCTCCCGCCGCTCGTTCAAGGGTGAGCTCCAGTGGGGCCTCCCCAAAGGCCTGGTCGAGAAGGGTGAGCAGCCTCTGGATGCCGCCCTGCGGGAGGCCCGGGAGGAGACCGGGCTGGAGGTGGCGGCCGAGGCGCCGCTGCCCCGCATCGACTACTGGTACGTGGACAGCACCCGGGACGTGCGGGTCCACAAGTTTGTGCACTGGTTCCGCATGCGCCCCACCGGGGGCGACCCCTCGGCGCATGACGCCGAGACCGAGGAGGTGGTCTTCCTGGCCCCCGAGGAGGCGATCAGCCGGGCCTCGTTCCGCTCGGAGCGGGAGGTGATCCGGGGAGCCGTCTCCTGATCGTTGCCCCGAACCCGGTGCTCTGCCTGAAGATCCGGGCCCGCCTTGCCCGGCCGCCCCGGCCCAGGGCTCAGCCGCTCATGGTTGGTGGAGTGGAACAGCCACCAGATGTACCACTCGTGCAACTATGAAAGGCCCCCCGCCAAGGCAGCCGGCCTCCGCCCAGCCGGCCGCCCGAACGGCTACTCGGCGTCCGGCACCGGTGCCGGGGGCTCCGGGCCCACGTAGTGGCCGTTGGGCCGGATCAGGCGGTTGTCGGCGGACTGCTCCAGGATGTGGGCCGTCCACCCTACGGTCCGGCTGCAGCCGAATGTCGGGGTGAACAGCGTGTCCGGCATGCCGATCATGTGCATGAGGATCCCGGCGTAGTACTCGACGTTGGGGTACAGCGCCCGGCCCGGCTTCAGCTCCTCCAGGATCTCCACCGCCCGGCGCTCGATGTACTTGGCAAAGGCGATGCCCTCGGGGTCCAGCTTCTCGGCGACCCCCCGCAGCATCATCGCCCGGGGGTCGTCGGTCTTGTACACCCGGTGCCCGAAGCCCATCAGGCGCCGGCCGGACGTGACCGCCTCCCGCAGCCAGTGGTCGGCATTCTCGGGCGAGCCGATCTCGTCCAACATCTTGAGCGCCAGGCTGGGCGCCCCGCCGTGCAGGGGGCCGGAGAGCGCACCGATGGCGCCGGCCACCGCCGACCCCAGGTCCGCCCCGGTGGAGGCGATCACCCGGCCGGTGAAGGTGGAGGCGTTCAGGCCGTGGTCGATGGTGAGCATCAGGTACTGCTCGATGGCCCGGCCCTTCTCGGGCGCGGGGACCTCGCCGCTGATCATGTAGAGGTAGTTGGCGGCGTGGCCCAGGTCGGGGTTGGGCTCCACCGGCTCCAGGCCCTGGTTCAGCCGGTACAGGGTGGTGACGAGCGTGGGGAAGATGGCCACCGTCCGCAGCGCCTGGGCCCGCAGCTCCGAGCGATCGATCTGCAGCCAGGGCTTGAAATCGAGGGCATTGCACACCAGGACGTAGCCCGCCTTCGCCGCCTGCAGGGGGACGAAGTCCTTGCCCAGCTGGGCGATGGCGGGCAGCAACGGCTTTACTTCGTCAGGGATCACCCGCAGGGGGGCGGTCTCGGCCAGGAACGCCGCCCGCTCGGCCAGGCTGGGCAGCCGGCCCTCGAACATCAGGTGCCAGACGTCCTCGAAGGTGCGCTTGCCGGCCAACTCGACGCCGCTGTACTGGCGGTAGTGGAAGAAGCCCTGCATGCCCCGGACGTCGCCGATCTCCGTGTCGGCCACCGCCAGGCCCTCCAGGCCCTTGGGCACCTCGCCGGCGTACTTGTCGGCGGGCTGGATGCGGGCCACGCCCATGAGGTCGCGCATGGTGACGATGCCCAGCAGCTTGTCGCCGTCCACGATCGGCAGGTGGCGGTACCCCTTCTCGGTGATCAGCCGGAAGGCATCGGAGATGCCGGTGTCCGGGGCGACGGTGTCGACGCCGGCATGCATCGACTCGGAGACCGGCTGCTTCGACCAGTCCGTACCCGGGCCACTGGCCGAGAGGCGCACGAGGTCACGCTCGGTGAAGATGCCCACCACCTTGCCCTCGTCGACGACGACCACCGAGCCCACCTTGCGGCTGTTCATCAGCGCGGCGCACGTGGCCACGTAGTCCGACGGTGACGCCGTCAGGACGGGCCGGCTCATGATCTCGGAAACCACTCGGGTTTTGGCTGCTGTGCCGGGCATTGGCGTCATCCTCCTGAGAGACTGTGGCCGGGTCGCCGCACGAGCACCTGGGCAACGGGCCACATGGTGCGGCGGCTTTGGGTCAACTCTACCGTTCACCTGCGGACCCGGGTCCCGATGGACCGGGGGAGCGTGAGCTTAGCGGCCAACAGGAGGGGAAGCCTTGGAGGCGGTGCGATTCGTTGTCTCGGTGGACGTCATGCCCAAAGCCGGGATCTCCGACCCCCAGGGCCAGACCATCGAGCGGGCGTTGCCCACACTCGGTTTCACCGGGATGCAGGACGTGCGGGTGGGCAAGCGGATCGAGTTGCTGGTCGACGCGCCCGATGCCGCGGCGGCCGAGGCCTCCGTCCTGGCGGCGTGCGCCCGGTTCCTGGCCAACCCGGTGATCGAGGACTTCCGGGTGAGTGTGGCGGAGGCGGGATGACGCCCCGGGTGGCGGTCCTCCTCTTCCCGGGCTCGAACTGCGAGCAGGACGTGGTGACCGCCTTCGGGTGCCTCGGCGTGCGGGCCGAGTACGTCTGGCACCACGCCACCGACCTGGGCGGCTTCGACGCTGTCGTGCTGCCGGGCGGCTTCTCCTACGGCGACTACCTGCGTACCGGGGCGATCGCCGCCTTCTCGCCGGTCATGGCGGCGGTGCGGGACTTCGCCGCCGGCGGGGGCCTGGTGATGGGGATCTGCAACGGGTTCCAGATCCTGTGCGAGGCCGGTCTCCTCCCCGGGGCGCTGCGCTGGAACGCCGGCCTCAAGTTCATCTGCCGGGATGTGGCGCTGCGCACCGAGACCCTCGCCTCGCCCTTCACCACCCGGGCGTCCGAGGGCCAGGTGCTGGACATCCCGATCAACCACTTCCAGGGCAACTACTACGCCCCACCCGAGGTGATGGCGGAGCTGGAGGTCGAGGGGCGCATCGCCTTCCGGTACGCCGGCGCCAACCCCAACGGGTCCGAGGGCGCAGTGGCGGGGGTCCTGTCGGCGGGCAGGAACGTGCTGGGGATGATGCCCCACCCGGAGCGGGCGGTCGACCCTGTGGTCGGCGGCATCGACGGCCGGGTGATCTTCGAGTCCATGCTGGACGCGCTCGGCATGCCCGCGGGGGGCGCCCGGCGCGCCCGGGCAGGCAGCGCCGCCCGGTGACGCCGCCGACAGGGGAGGGCGGCGGGCAGGCTGCCGGGGAGGGCCTCGACCCGGATCTGCACCGGGCGCTGGGCCTCACCGACGGGGAGTACGAGCGCATCGTGGGCATCCTCGGCCGGGCGCCCAACCGGGCGGAGCTGGCGATGTACTCGGTTATGTGGTCGGAGCACTGCTCCTACAAGTCCAGCCGCATCCATCTCCGCACGCTGCCCTCGGAGGGGCCGCATGTCCTGCTCGGACCGGGCGAGGGAGCGGGCATCGTGGAGGTGGGCGGCGTCGCCGTGGCGCTGCGCATCGAGAGCCACAACCACCCCTCCTACATCGAGCCCGTACAGGGAGCCCAGACCGGTATCGGGGGCATCGTGCGGGACATCCTGTCGATGGGAGCCCGGCCGATCGCCCTGCTGGATCCGCTGCGCTTCGGGCCTCTCCCGGTCGAAGGCAGGACCGAGCCAGAGATCGCCGAACGCAACCGCTGGCTGGTGGACGGGGTGGTGCACGGCATCTCGTCGTACGGCAACTGCATCGGGGTACCCACAGTGGGCGGCGAGGTCGTCTTCGACGACTGCTACTCGGGCAACCCGCTGGTCAACGTGATGTGCGTCGGGGTCGCCCCCATTGAGCGCATCAAGCTCGCCCGGGCACACGGGCCGGGCAACAAGGTCCTGCTCCTGGGCTCCAAGACCGGCCGGGACGGCATCGGCGGGGTGTCGGTGCTGGCGTCGTCGGTGTTCGAGGCCGGCTCCGAGACCAAGCGGCCGAGCGTCCAGGTGGGCGACCCCTTCACCGAGAAGCTGCTGATCGAGGCCTGCCTGGAGCTCATCGACCGGGGCGTGGTGGTGGGGATCCAGGACCTGGGGGGCGCCGGCATCTGCTGCGCCACCTCGGAGTCCGCCGCCAACGCCGGGACCGGGATGCGGGTGGTGCTGGACCGGGTACCTCGCCGGGAGCGGGGTATGGAGCCCTTCGAGGTGCTGACCTCGGAATCCCAGGAGCGCATGCTGGTGGTGGTCTCGCCGGCCGACGCCGCCGAGGCCCTGGCCACGTGCCGGCGCTGGGGGCTGGATGCCGAGGTGATCGGCGAGGTCACCGACACCGGGCGTCTCGAGGTGGTCTCCGAGACCGGCGAGATCCTCGCCGACGTGCCGGCGGCGTCGCTGGGCGACGGCCCGGTGTACGACCGGCCCCGCCAGGCCCCACTGCCCCTGCCTGCCCCCCCGTCGATCGACGATCTGGACGTCGCCCCGGGGGACCTGGCCGCCGCGGTGCTCCGGCTGGTGGGCGACCCCAGCCTGTGCTCCAAGCGTTGGGTCTGGGAGCAGTACGACCACCAGGTGATGCTGGGGACGGTGGCCGGACCGGGGAGGGACGCCGCGGTACTCCGGCTGCCCGGGACCACCAAGCGCATCGCGGTCACCGCCGACGCCAACGGGCGCTGGTGCGCCGCCGACCCCTACCTCGGGACGTGCCACGCGGTGGCCGAGGCGGCCCGCAACCTCACCGCGGTGGGGGCAGAGCCCATCGGCGTCACCAACTGCCTCAACTTCGGCTCGCCCGAACGGCCCGAGGTCATGTGGGCGTTCGCTGAGAGCGTGCGGGGCCTGGGGGATGCCTGCCGGGCGCTGGGCACGCCGGTGACGGGCGGCAACGTGTCGTTCTACAACGAGAGCGCCGGGCGCTCCATCCACCCGACGCCGGTGGTGGGCATGGTGGGCATCGTCGCCGACGCCGGTGCCCCGCCCCTCGGCTTCCGTCGGGGCGGCGACCTGGTGGTGCTGCTGGGCGCCACCGGGGCCGAGCTGGCGGGGAGCGAGTACCGCCGCATCCTGCACGGCCGCACCGGGGGCCTGCCCGCCCTGGACCTGGCGGCGGAGGCCGCCCTGGGGCGTGTCGTGCGCGACGCCATCGGCCGGGGGCTGCTGGCCAGCTCACACGACTGCTCTGACGGCGGCCTGGCGGTGGCCCTGGCCGAGGCCTGCCTGGACGCCGGGGTGGGGGCGTCGATTGGCCTGGCCGGGGCTGCGTCGGCTGCCCGGCTGGCACCCCACGTGTGGCTGTTTTCCGAGACGGCGGGCCGGATGCTGGTCTCGCTGGCCCCGGCCCACCTGCCGGCGCTGGAGGCCCTGGCGCGGGCAGAGGGCGTGCCGCTGGCCTACCTGGGCACGGTCGGGGGTGAGGACCTGGCGCTGGACGACGTGGCGATCCCGGTCGCCGCCCTCCGGGCGGCGCACGAGGAGACCCTGCCCCGGGCGATGGGGGCCTGAGGCCGTGCCTTTGAGCATTAATGGATGAAAATCACGCGTGGAGCGTGATTTCAATCCAATAAGTGGGCTTGCCGAGCACTACTCTGGTGAGTACGGCAGGCGGGCGCCACCGATCTCGTCCCTTTGCCGCCTCCTCGGCGGGCTCGTCAGGTAACCTGGGAGGCGGAACGTCAAGTCCGGGAACCGATGGCCGGGGGAGCCTATGGGTGAGCATGGTGAGCATGCGGACCGGCCTCGCGAGGCATGCGGGGTGGTCGGCATCCACGCACCCGGCACCGAAGCGTCCACCCTCGCCTACTACGGCCTCTTCGCCCTGCAGCACCGCGGCCAGGAGTCGGCGGGGATCGCGGTCTCCGAGGGCGACAGCGTCGTGGTGTTCAAGGACATGGGGCTGGTCTCGCAGGTGTTCGACACCGAGCGGCTCAGCTCGCTCACCGGCCACATCGCCATCGGCCACGTGCGCTACTCCACCACGGGCTCCAGCTCCTGGGAGAACTCCCAGCCCTCCTACAAGACCACCAACACCTTCGGCATCGCCCTCGGCCACAACGGCAACCTGATCAACACCCGGGAGCTGGCCGCCCAGATCGACCCGCCCACCAGTGGGTTCCGCGGGCAGCCGGCCGCCAGCACGGACTCCGACATCGTGGCCACCCTGATCGCCGAGAGCGGCGAGGAGACCGCCGAGGAGGCCATCGTCTCGGTCCTGCCCCGGCTGCAGGGGGCGTTCTCGCTGGTGCTCATGGACGAGGGCACCTTGTTCGGCGCCCGGGATCCCCACGGGCTGCGGCCCCTGGTGCTCGGCCGGCTGGAGAACGGCTATGCCCTGGCGTCGGAGACCTGCGCCCTCGACATCATCGGTGCCACCTTCATCCGGGAGATCGAGCCGGGCGAGATGGTGATGATCGACGACACCGGGCTGCGATCACGGCGCTTCGCACCGGCCAAGCCCTCGCTGTGCATCTTCGAGTTCGTCTACTTCGCCCGGCCGGACTCCAAGCTGTTCGGCAAGAGCGTGTACAAGACCCGTTACCAGATGGGCCGCCGGCTGGCCGAGGAGGCCCCCGCCGACGCCGACCTGGTCATGGGCGTCCCGGAGACCGCCGCCGCGGCGGCCGCCGGGTACTCGGCGGCGTCGGGCATCCCCTACGGCGAGGGCCTGGTCAAGAACCGCTACGTGGGCCGCACCTTCATCCAGCCCACCCAGCTGATCCGCCAGCAGGGCATCCGGGCCAAGCTGAACCCGCTGCACGAGGTGATCGAGGGCCGGCGCATCGTGGTCGTGGACGACTCCATCGTGCGGGGCAACACCACCGCCCAGATCGTGCGCATGCTGCGCGACGCCGGCGCCCGGGAGGTCCACATGCGGATCTCGTCGCCCCCCATCAAGTGGCCGTGCTTCTACGGCATCGACACCGCCAACCGGGACGAGCTCATCGGGGCGTGGATGTCGGTGGACGAGATCCGGGACAAGATCGGCGCCGACACCCTGCACTACCTTTCACTCGAGGGCATGGTGGCCTCCACCGACGTGGCCGCCGAGAAGTTCTGCACCGCCTGCTTCTCGCACGACTACCCCATCCCCGTGCCCGAGCACGTGGCGGTCACCAAGCACATGCTCGAGGAGCAGCCGGTGGCGTCGCTCCTCGGGGGCACCGCCCCCACACCCACCAGCGCGTGACCACGGGAGCACCCGCTCCCGGCGACCGCCGGCCCGCGACCTATGCGGCCGCGGGCGTCGACGTTGCCGCCGGCGCCCGGGCGGTGGACCGGATCCGGGCAGCGGTGGCGTCCACCCGCACCCCCGGGGTGGTGGGCGACCTGGGCGGGTTCGGGGGTCTGTTCTCGGTACCGGGCGGGTTCCGCACGCCCGTGCTGGTCTCCTCAACCGACGGCGTGGGCACCAAGGTCCTGGTGGCCCAGGCGATGGGACGCCACGACACGGTGGGGATCGACCTGGTGGCGATGTCGGTGGACGACGTGGCCGCGCAGGGCGGGCAGCCGCTCTTCTTCCTGGACTACCTGCTGTTCGACCGTCTCGACGAGGACCTGGCCGGTCAGCTGGTGGCTGGGATTGCCGCCGGGTGCCGGGAGGCGGGCTGCGCCCTGATCGGCGGCGAGATGGCCGAGCACCCCGGGCACCTGCCGGCGGGCTCTTACGACCTGGCGGGGTTCTGCGTGGGCATCGTGGAGCGGGACCGGGTGGTGACCGGCGCCGGGATCCGGGAGGGTGACGCCGTGATCGGGATGGGGTCGTCCGGGCTGCACTCCAACGGGTACTCGCTGGCCCGCCGGGTGCTGCTGGCCGACGGTCCCGGGCGGCTGATGTCGGTTGTCCCATCGCTGGGCCGGCCCCTGGGCGACGAGCTGCTGGAGCCGACCACGATCTACGCCCCGGCCGTGGCCCGGCTGCTGGCGGAGGTGGCGGTGGAGGTGCGGGGCCTCGTCCACGTGACCGGCGGCGGCATCCCCGAGAACCTCGGACGCATCCTGCCCGCCGGGCTGGGGGCTTGGGTGGACCCGGCCATGTGGCCCCGCCCCCCGATCTTTGACCTGATCGCCGCCGAGGGCCCGGTGGAAGAGGCGGAGATGTACCGCACCTTCAACATGGGCCTCGGGATGCTGGCGGTGGTGCCGGCCGACCAGGCGGGCGCGGCGCTCCGGCTCCTGGAAGCGGCCGGGCGTCCGGCGTGGGAGGTGGGCCGAATTGTGCCCGGGGCCGGGGTGCAGATCCGAGGTTAGCGAACTGCACCTCGGGGACATTTGTCCCACTGGCCGGGACGAATGTCCCCGAGATGGTGCCTAGAGAGAAGCCCGGGCCGCGCCGCCGGCCCTGCGCCGCCGGCCCTACCGCCCCCGTTCCCGGAAAAACCACCGCACTGCCTGCTTGATGAGGATGGTCGCCGCCACCACGATCGCCAAGCCCGCCACTGCCTCCATCGATCCCTACCCCCGTTCGTCCGTCAGGGCGTGCAGCACGCCCCGCTCGATCTCGGCCAGCCGGGCCGGGTCGGTCACCTTGCGGCCCGAGCGGTCCCGCACGTAGAACGAGTCGACCACCTCCGAGCCCTGCGTCTGGACCCGGGCTTTGCGGATGTCGAGGTCGAAGTCCGCCAGCGTGCGGGTGATCCGGTACAGGGTCCCGATGGCGTCGGGAGCGTGGACATCGATCACGGTGGCCACCTGCGAGGCGTCGTTGTCGATGCGTACCGCCGCCGCCGCCGGCGCCCGCGAGAGCTGCCGGGTCCCGGCGTAGGTCCGCGCCCGGGCCACCACCCGGGCCTGGATGGCCAGGCCGCCGCCGAGGGCACGGCGCAGGTCGGCGATCACCCGGTTCCACGGGGGCTCATCGTGCAGCGGGTCGGCCACCCGGAACTCGGCCAGCGCCCGGCCCTCGTCCGATGAGTAGGCCGCCGCTGCCAGGACGTCGAGCCCGTGCATCGCCAGGACACCCGCCACCCGGCTGAAGAGCCCGGGGCGGTCATCGGCCATCACGGTCAGCACCGGCCCGTGGCCCTCGATGTGCTCCTGCCCGTCGGCCAGCCGGGCCAGCTGCGCCGCCGACGGGAACACCTCGCCGGCCGCCCGGCACTCGTCGCCGGTGGCGGGCAGGCCGGTCAGCACGGCTTCGGCCCGCTCCACCAGGCATCCCACCAGGCCCGCCTTCCACGGCCCCCAGGCCTGCGGGCCGGTGGCCAGGGAGTCGGCCTCGCACAGCACCGCCAGGAGGTGGAGCAGCGACCGGTCCCCGACGGCATCGGCCACCTGCTCGATCGTGGTCGGGTCGTCCAGATCCCGGCGGGTGGCGGCCTGGGGCAACAGCAGGTGCAGCTCGACGGCCCGGCCGATGGTCTCGACATCGGCGGCCCCGAACCCCATCCGGGCCGCCACCGCCCGGGCCAGCACCGCTCCGGTCTCGGTGTGGTCGCCCGGCAGGCCCTTGCCGAGGTCGTGCAGCAGGGCGACCATCGCCAGCAGGTCGGGACGGTCCACCTGGCCTGCCCGCCGGGCGGCGTGGGCAACCGCCTCCAGCAGGTGACGGTCGACGGTGAAGCGGTGGTAGGCGCTGTGCGGCGGCAGCGCCCGCACCCCGGCCCACTCCGGGAGCAGGCGGCCCCACAGGCCGCGCTGATCTAGCGCCTCGATGACCCGGATGGCCTCGGCGCCCGCCAGCAGGAGGGTGCAGAACAGCCCGCGGGCCTCCTCGGGCCAGGGGTCGGGCAGATCGGGGGCCTGGGCGGCCAGGATCTCGAGGGAGTGGCGCTCGATGGTCGCCGCCTCGGTCGCGGCGCCCGCCGCCACCCGTAGGACGAACACCGGGTCGGCCACCGGTGCCCCATCCAGCACCAGGACCTCGCCGCCGGCCAGGGCGATGCCCGGTCCCAGGGCGCGGGGCTTCTCGCCCCCCCGGCGCCCCCGCAGGGATGCCTCGATGCGCCGCCAGGCGTCGTCGCTGGTCCAGGCGATCGACCGGGCCGCCTCGGCCACCCGGCCCATGAGGGCGAGCGCGCTGGCGTCGCCCAACGCCCGGGCCACGCCCTCCTGCTCCTGCAGGGCCAGCACGTTGGTGGGGTGGCCGGTCAGGCGCTGCAGTTCCACGCGGGCATCGAGGAGCACGCCGTACCAGGCATCCAGGCTCGGGGCGTCGACGTCGAGCAGCACCCGGTGGGCGGCCTCGGCCCAGTGCAGGGCGTGGACGTCACGCAGGCCCCCCCGGCCCTCCTTCAGGTCAGGCTCCAGGCGGAAGGCAACCTCGCCGAAGCGCCGGTGGCGCTCGGCGACGCCGGTGGCCAGCTCGGCCAGGCGGGACCGGCCCCGGCGCTCCCAGGTGGCCTGGGCCGCCGCCGCCAGCTCGGCGCTCACCGACGCGTCGCCTGCGACGTGCCGGGCGCTGAGCAGGGTGGTGGCGGTCTCCAGGTCGTGGTCGGCCAGGCGCAGGGTCTCCTTGGCGGTGGCGACGTGATGGCCGAGGTGCAGGCCGGCCTCCCAGATCGGGTACCACATGGCCTCGGCGATCTGGGCGATGTCCCGGCGGCCGGCATGGACCAGGTGGACGTCGATGTCGCTGCCCGGGGCCAGCTCCGAGCGGCCGTAGCCGCCGACGGCCACCAGGGCGACGTCCGAGGCCGCCGGGCCCAGCGCCTGGGTGAACAGGCCGGCCAGCCACTGGTCCACCAGGGCGGCGTAGGCGCGGCACCAGGCGGCTCCGGTGAGCACCTCATCGCTCAAGAGGACGTCCCGTTCGGCCAGCACCGGCCCCAGGGTACCGACCCCGCCGGCCGGCTCCGGCGGCCCGGGGAGGGCTCACGGAAACTTTCTCGAAACTTTACATGAACTTTACAGAGCCACAACCGGTCTGTAACACCGCCCTTCCATGCTTGCAACCCATCGTCATCTGTCCCATCGGGGGGACGCCACGCCGTCGTGCGGGACTGAGCAGAAAGGGAAGCGGACCATGATGCGAGCCAAGCTCCGGGAGAAATGGGAGCTCCTCAAAGAGAAGGACACGCGCAAGCTCATCGCGGTGATCTTCGGCGGGAAAATGCTGGGCATCCTCACCCTGCTGGGGGCCATCAAGGGCTTCGGGTGGTACTTCAGCGCCCCGGCGAGTGCCGCGGTCCTGCACGGAGCGGCGGTAAAGGCCAACGACATCGTCAACCCGGTCAACACCGTCTGGGTGCTGGTGACCGCCTTCCTGGTCTTCTTCATGCAGGCCGGATTCATGGGCCTGGAGGCGGGCTTCGCCCGCTCCCGGGAGACGGTGAACATCCTCCTGGAGTGCGTGTTCGACACCTGCCTGTGCGGGATCCTGTACTACGCCTTCGGGTTCGCCTTCCAGTTCGGCATCGGCAACGGGTTCATCGGCCACACCTACTTCTGGCTGCACGGGGCGCCCTACACCTACGGCTCCACCGGTGTGGCCTTCCTGGCGTTCTGGCTGTTCCAGTTCGCCTTCGCCGACACCGCCTCGACGATCACCTCCGGGGCGATGGTCGGGCGCACGGCATTCATGGGTGACATCTACTACTCGATCGTGGTCTCCGGCTTCCTGTACCCGATCTTCGGCCACTGGGCGTGGGGGCCGGGCGGGTTCCTGGGCAACATGACCGTGCCCTTCTTCGCCCACCTGTCGGGCAGCGGCGTGGTGTTCCGGGACTTCGCCGGTTCCACCGTGGTGCACACTGTCGGCGGGGTGATCGCCCTGACGGGCGCCATCGCCCTCGGCCCCCGGCTCGGCCGCCGGTTCAAGCGGGACGGGGGCGGCCCCTTACCACCGCACGACCTCACGTGGGGCTGCATCGGCGGCGTCATCCTGTGGTTCGGATGGTACGGGTTCAACCCCGGATCGACGCTGTCGGCCATGGACTTCGCCGGCATCGGCCGGGTGGCGGCCAACACCACCCTCGCGGCGTGCGCCGGTGGCATGGCGGCAGTCCTCATCGCCTTCCCCAAGCTGAAGAAGTGGGACCTCGGTCTGTCGGTGAACGGGTTCCTGGGCGGCCTGGTGGCCATCACCTGCCCGTGCTACTGGGTGTCGCCCACCGGGTCGGTGATCATCGGGGCGGTCGCCGGTCTCGTGGTGGTGCTTGGCATCGAACTCCTCGAGCACCTGCGCATCGACGATCCCATCGGCGCTGTGCCGGTGCACCTGTTCTGCGGCATCTGGGGAACGCTCAGCCTGGGGTTGCTGGCCACCGGCCACTACGGGGTCCCGACCGCGGCCGGCTTCGATGCCTCGACGGTGGTGACCGGCCTGTTCTATGGCGGCGGCCTCAACCAGTTCCGGGCGCAGCTGGTTGGGAGCCTCACCTGCATCGTTGCCGTGGGCGGGGTCTCCATGCTGATGATGTGGGGCCTCATGAAGCTGGGTGTCCTGCGCATCTCCCGGGACGGCGAGCTGGAGGGCATGGACCTCCACGAGCACGGCACGGCCGCGTACCACGTGGAGTTCGGCCAGGGCATGACCTACACCGCCCCGCCGAACCTGTCCCGGGTGGGTTCGGGGCATCCGGCCGAGGAGGAGGAGCCCGTCGCCGTCTCGACGGCCGACGACTCCTAGGGCACAGTGGTCCAAACAGACGCGTACTCGCCGGGGGGTGGACACCCTGCCCCCCGGCGGGCCACCCGAGCGAGCGGAGGAACGTGCGCCATGCCCCACCTGATCACCGCCATCATCAAGCCGTTCAAGCTGGAAGAGGTCAAGGACGCCCTGCGCGGCGCCGGCGTGCTGGGCCTCACCGTCTCCGAGGTGCAGGGCTACGGCCGCCAGGGCGGCAAGAGCGAGATCTTCCGAGGGTCGGAGTACAAGGTCGACTTCGTGCCCAAGGTGAAGGTAGAAGTCCTGGTGGAGTCGGGCCAGTCGGACAAGGTCATGGACGTCATCGCCGCCGCCGCCAAGACCGGCAAGATCGGCGACGGCAAGATCTGGTGCCTCGACCTGGACCGCCTGATGCGGGTGTGCACCGGCGAGCTGGGCGATGACGCCGTTTAGCGAGACTCCTGGCCGGGCGCACCGGGCGGTGCCGTGTCCGAGGTAGTCATTGTCCGGTGGCCGGAGGAGGCGGGCACCATCGACCGCCTGCGGACCCTCGGCCGGCCCCGCCTGCTGCTGGTGGCGCCCGACGCCGAGGCGCCCGCCATGGTGGAGTGCGACGAGGACTGGATCCGCCTGCCGGCCGAGGACGCCGATGTCCGGGTGCGGATCTCCACCCTCGCCGCCCGGGCCGCCCGCCACAGTCTGCCGCCGGCGGTGAAAGGCGACGGCCGGCTGTCGTTCCGGGGCCACTGGGTGGGCCTGACCGGCGTCGAGGAGGCGCTGGCGATGCTGCTGTGCGAGCACTTCGGCGAGGTGGTGGACCACGATGCGGTGGAGGCGGCGGCCTCGGTGGTGCGCCAGCCCTCGCCCAACGCCCTGCGGGTGACAATCTCCCGGCTGCGCAAGCGGATCGCCCCGCTGGGCCTGGTGGTGCGCCGGGTGCACAACCGGGGCTACGTGCTCGACGTGGGGTAGGCAGTCGCAGCGCCGGTGGAGCGACGCCGGGCGGGCGCGATCAGAGATGAGGAGGCCTCCCGCGGCCGCCCGGGGTGGGCGGTTTGCGGAAGGAACGGGCGGCCGCGAGGAGGCTACTCAGTAAGGAAACGTCCCCCACCCCCGGAGAGTTCCCGGGTAGTTGCAGGTTCCCAGCAACCGCCTCACGCCCGGTCCAGGCCCCGCTGCAGGGCGTAGCGCATCAGCTGGTAGCGCCCGTGCAGGTGCAGCTTGGTCAGGATGTTCTGCACGTGGTTCTGCACCGTCTTGACCGACAGGAACAGCTGGTCGGCGATCTCCCGGTAGGTGTAGCCCTTCGCCACCAGACGGAGGACCTCCTGCTCCCGGTCCGTGATCTTCGGCTCGTTGGGGTCCTTGGTGGCCATCCGGCGGAACTCGCCCAGCACCAGACCGGCCAGCGACGGCGTGAACACCGGCTCACCCAGGCGCACCCGGCGCAGGGCGTCGATCACCTCGGCCGAGGTCGAGCTCTTCAACAGGTACCCCGAGGCGCCCGCCTTCACCGCCTCCAGGACGTCCTGCTCGTCGGGCGAGGCCGACAGCACCAGGACCCGGACGTGGGGCGACTCCGCGACAATCCGGCGGGTGGCCTCGATGCCGGAGACCACCGGCAGGTTGAGATCCATGATCACCACCTCGGGCATGGCCTCCCGGGCCTTTTCGATGGCCTCGCCGCCGTCGCCCGCCTCGGCCACCAGGACGGCGACGCCGGAGGCGGCGAAGTCGGCCCGCAGGCCGTTGCGCCACACGGGATGGTCATCCACCACCATCACCCGCATCGGGTCGGGGTTGTCGGCCATGGCGCCCTCCAACGTTCAGTCGCCGCCCGGCTGGACGGCGGGCAACCGGAACTCCACTTCGGTACCCCGGCCCGGTGCCGACGTGATCGAGATGCTACCGCCCAGATCCTCGATCCTCCCCTTCATGCTCCCCAGGATGCCCGCCTTGTGCGCGGCCCGCAGGGCGGCCTCGTCGAAGGTGAAGCCGCGGCCGTCGTCCCGCACCGACACCAGGACCACGGTGTCCTCCTGCTCGGCGAACACCGAAACCCGGGTGGCCTGGGCGTGCTCCACGACGTTGGCCAGCGCCTCGCTGACCGCTGCGGCCACCTCCTCCGCCTGGCGCCGCTTCAACCAGATGGTGCCGACCACGCCGAGGTCCACCGGCAGCGTGCCCGCCGCACCCAGGGCGGGCTGGAGGGCGTCGCGCACCGAGGTGAACCCCGGAGGCCGCTGGGCGGGCTCCCGGATGACCAGGGCCCGCAGCGCCACCTCCTGCTGGTGGGCGAGCTCGGCCAGTTGGGCGACGGCGGCAGGCGAAGCGGGCCCGGCGGCCGCCAGTTCCCTACCCCGCTTGTGCACCAGGGCGAGGGCTTGGAGCACCGAGTCGTGGATCTGGCGGGCGAGGTTGTCCCGTTCCCGGAGCCGGACGACCTGCGCCTGCTCCCGCAGCGCCTCGCTCATGGCGTCCTCCAGGCCCCGGGCGGTCCGGTCCACCAGCCGGGCGAACCCCCCGATGACCCCGCCGGCGAGCAGGTAGCCGATGCTGCTATTGAGGAGCGCGGCCGGGTGGCCGGTGGCGGCCAGCCCGTTGAGGGGCCTCGCGAACACGACGGCCACGGACATCGCCGCCCCGGCTCCGAGCCCGCCGTAGGGGCCGAGCGCCAGGCCCCAGGCGACCACTGCCGAGATGGGGTAGAGCGTGCCGAGCGAGGGGCCGCGGTCAAGCCCTCCGGGGTGCTTTGCGATGCCGCCGACCAGCACCAGGGCGGCCCCGAGGGCGAGGTCGATACCGAGCTCCACCGGGCGTTGTACGGGGCGGCGGGTCAGCCACGCCGTCCAGACCAAGAGGACGCCGATGGTGCTCCAGGTGACAACCGGATGCGCCGTCCCCGCCGTGCCGGTGGCGGCCAGGACCGCCACCCAGGCCAGCGACAGCCAGCGGAAGATGAGCAGGCCCTGGGCGGGGATCCGCCGGGCTTCGTCGGCGACCTCGGTGAGCGGCTTCACGGGGCCTGATGCTGGAGGTGGTCGGGGTGGGCTCCTCGGGTGCCGCCCTACGACGAGGCGAGCCCCACCGCCAACATGGCGATGCCCAGGACGAAGGCCACGCCGACGCCCACCAGAACCATCTGGCTCCACTGCGCAGTGCTGTACTGCACCTTGGTCATCCGGCGCTTGCCGTGCAGGTACTCCTGCGGGGTCGGCGGGCGGCCGCCCCAGTGGCGCCGCTCGTTGGCACCGATCAGGAAGGCGACGAACACGACGGCGGCCCCGGCGATGACCGCGGCGCCCAGTGGCCCCACCGGGTTGACGGAAGCTGACGCGGCGACGGCGAGCAGGCCCACGGCGCTGATCCTACCCCGGTCGGGTCCGGGCTCGGTGTGCCCGCCTGTGCCCCCGGAACGGGTGAGGGGTCAGCCGGCGAGGGAGGCGGACACCGTGTAGGTGCCGGGCCCGCCGAGGGCGATCGACCCCTGCAGCGTGACCTCGTCGCCTGGGGCGAGGTCGGTGGGCGCCGTCTCGGAGAGGGTCACGGCGGCGGCCTGGCTGTCATGCGCCACGGTCACGGCGACATGGGGACCGCCGGCAAAGTGGACGGTCGAGGCGGTCTGGTTGACCAGCTGGGCGGTCAGGTTGGCAGTTGGGCTCCCGTCGGCGGCCGGCTGGCCGTACACCGTGAGTGACAGCGTCCCCGGGGTGCCCTTGGTGAACTGCTCGCCCGAGATGGCCACCCCAGAGGAGCCGGGGGTGTAGATGAACGAGGACGCGTTGGCGCTTACGTTGGACGCCGCGACGGTGGTGGTGTGGAGGGAGGCCGGTGCCCTCCCCCCGCCCCCGGCGGCGGACCAGGCCGAGGAGCCCGCCAGCAGAGCGGCCACGGCTACTGCCGCAGCGCCGAGCACGCGGTGCACCCGGTGCACCCGGTGTGCTCCACCCGCCGCTGCGTCAGACATCGCCCGCTCCCTGCTTGTCGTCGCTACCTCCTCGATGTATACGCTTACGGTCAGCTGAGGGACATGGCCCGGCGGGATGGTCTTTGGGGGCCTGATTTGCCTAGTCGCCGGACCATGTGCCTACTGGGGATGTACCCACCCGGCCGGGCTTCCCTCATTGGGCCGCTACCCTGTCCCCAGGTCGCCAAAAAACCGTTCCGTAACATGCCTGGAACCCGGTCGTAACAGACGGCCGCTAGCCTCGGAGCGTCAGCCCCGGGTGGGGCCGGTCTCTTTCGCTAGCGCAGCCGCCGCGGAGCGCCGAACGTACCGGTCCAGCCTGGAGGCAGGAGGAGCTCATGACGTCTGAGGCAGAGGCCAGGATCTCGTTCGTTCTGCGCACCGTGGAGGAGCGTGGGATCCACTTCATCCGGCTGTGGTTCGTCGATGTGCTGGGGATGTTGAAGTCGATGGCCTTCCCGGCGGCTGAGCTGCCCCAGGCCTTCCTCGAGGGCGTCGGCTTCGACGGGTCCTCGATCGATGGCTTCGCCCGGGTGCAGGAGGCCGACATGCTGCTGCGCCCCGACCCGGAGACCTTCCAGATCCTGCCCTGGCGCCCCGAGACCCTGGTGGCCCGCATGTTCTGCGACGTCCTCACCCCCGAGGGCTCCTCGTTCCCGGGCGACCCCCGCCAGGTGCTCAAGCGCAACCTGAGCCGGGCCAGCGAGCTGGGCTACTCGTTCTACGCCGGGCCGGAGGTCGAGTTCTTCCTCTTCGCGTCCTCCCGCAAGCCCGAGCCCCTGGACTCCGGCACCTACTTCGACCTCACCCCGCTCGACATCGGCAGCGAGTTCCGCCGGCGGGTGATCGCCTACCTGGAGGCGGTCGGGATCCCGGTCAAGGAGTCGCACCACGAGGTGGCGGCCTCCCAGCACGAGATCGATCTGCAGCACGCCGACGCCCTCGCCACCGCCGACGCCATCACCACCTTCCGGCTCGCGGTGAAGGAGGTGGCGCAGGAGTCGGGCTACTACGCCAGCTTCATGCCCAAGCCGCTGGCGTCACAGTGGGGCAGCGGGATGCACACCCACTTCTCGCTGTTCCAGGGCAGCCGCAACGCCTTCTACGAGTCGTCCAATGACACCCACCTGTCCAAGGTGGGGCAGGCCTTTGTGGCCGGGATCCTGCGCCATGCCCGGGAGATCACTGCCATTACCAACCCGCTGGTCAACTCCTACAAGCGCCTGGTGCCGGGCTTCGAGGCCCCCACGGCGCTCACCTGGGGGGTCCGCAACCGCTCGGCCCTGGTGCGGGTGCCCGGGACCAAGCCGTGGAAGGAGGAGGCCGCCCGCATCGAGTACCGGGCGCTCGACCCCTCCGCCAATCCCTACCTCGCCTTCTCGGTGATCCTGGCCGCCGGCCTCGAGGGCATCGCCAGCGGCTACGAGCTGGAGCCCGAGCGCCTGGACGATGTCAACGCGATGTCGGAGCTGGAGCGCCGGGAGCACGGCATCGCCTCCCTGCCCGGCGATCTGCATGAGGCCCTCGAAGAGATGGCCACCAGCTCGCTGGTGCGCACCGCACTCGGCGAGCACGTCTTCGACTGGTACCTGGCCAACAAGCGGGCCGAGTGGGACGAGTACCGGTCCTTTGTGAGCGAATGGGAACTGGAACGGTACCTGCCCCGCTACTGAGCGGGCTCGATGCCGAGCCGAGCGGCCGCCGGCGCCCCCGCCTCCTGCTGGCAGGAGGCGACCGTTCCCGCCTGGGCGACCTGGCCGGCGACCTGGAGGGCCTGGGTTACGACTGCCAGGCCGAAGTGATCCACCAGGACCTCGAGGCCGGTGCGGGCCTGTCGGCGGTGCTGGTGGACGTGCGGGCCTGGGCCAGCGAGGCGGTGTCATGGTGCCAGCGGGGCCGCAAGCAGGGATGGCTGGGGGGGTCGCCGGTCGTGTCGGTGGTCGGGACCGCCCAGCTGGCCGAGCTGGCCGTGCAGGAGGGCCTGTTCGACGACTACGTGGAGGACCCGTACTCCCTGGCCGGGCTGGGCGCCCGCCTGCGCCTGGTGCGCTGGCGCTCGCAGCGGGACACACCCGACATGCTGCGGGTGCGGGACCTGGTGGTGGAGCCGGAGAGCTACCGGGCCATGCTGCACGGGGCGCCCATCGAGCTGACCTACATGGAGTTCGAGCTGCTGCGCTTCCTCATGGCCAACCCGGGCCGGGTGTTCACCCGGGAGAACCTGCTCAGCCGGGTGTGGGGCTACGAGTACTACGGCGGCGTGCGCACCGTCGACGTCCACATCCGCCGGCTGCGGGCGAAACTGGGCGACGACCACGCCAAGTTCATTGAGACCGTGCGGGGGGTGGGGTACCGCTTCTCGACGGGCTAAGGGAGTCGTCGAAGAGTTCCAGGTACGGGGCAAACCGGAATCGTCGGTTCCTCGTGAAACCCGTGAGTTCAACTAATAGGCCGAGATCTTCTAGGCGGCGTACCAATTGATTGGCGCCCGAGTTCGTGACCGAGAGCATCGCTGCAAGATCGGCGACGCTGACGAGCGGCCGTTCGAACAAACTCTCGAGAACCCTCAGGCCATTTACGGCGGCCCGGCCGAGGTGTTGAGTCACCAGGCTCCGAGCTTCTTCCCGCATCGTAAGAACGCGGTGCGCGGTGTCGGCAGCATCCCCGGAGACGGTTTCGACGGCGGTGAGGAAGAAGGTGAGCCACTCCTCCCAGCGCCCGTCGTCACGCACCCTCTGGAGGTGGTCGTAGTAGTCGGATCGGTGCGCTCTTAGGTAGTGCGACAGGTAGAGCACTGGCCGAGCCAGCAACCCGCTTTCGGATAGTAGAAAACTGATCAGAAGCCTTCCGATGCGCCCATTTCCGTCGAGGAAGGGATGGATCGTCTCGAACTGGGCGTGGGCAAGTCCCACCTTGATCAGAGGGGGCATCGGCTCGTCGGCGTGAAGGAACCTCTCAAGGTCCGACATGGCCTCGGGCACCATGTGCGGCGGCGGAGGGACGAAGGTCGCCTCTGCGAGGATGCATCCCCCGGGCCCGATCCAGTTCTGGCTGGTCCGGAGCTTGCCGGGAGCAAGGTGGCTTCCCGGCCCCCCGCAAGGAGCACGGCGTGGATTTCTCTGATCAGCCGAACAGATCCGGGTTCGGCAGGGTATGTACCGCACTGTCCAATCGACCCAGTGCGTGATCCGCGCGGGACAAGGCCGCTTGGAGTCCGGCATTGAGATCGATGATGGGTCGGGGGGCAGAGGCGCAGGGATGAAGGCCCGGTAGCGGGCAGGCTGGCGGGTATAGCGGCCAGATCGGCCAGCCATGGAGCTTTCTGCGTTGAACATCTGGGTCATCGAGCTTCTATAGCAAACGGAGCGTTTGACGATAGGCCGGAGTCAACCGCATGTTCAACGGAGCACCGGCAACGCATCCACGCTGCCCGACGAGCTGTACGTGGCCATGCCAAAGTCCCCACTGGTGGCCACTTAGAACGCCCCACGGGTGGCCGCAAGGAAGCCCCACCTCCGCCTGAAATCCGAGTCCTGGCCCCTCCGGCCGGTGACGGTGTCGGTGTCCGCCAGCACCACA